>NZ_SCOH01000009.1 GCF_005503445.1 Chitinivorax sp. B
GGGTGGAATGCGGCGGGGGATGCCGGCTTCGCGGAAGAGCTTGAGCATGTCGGATGACCAGAATTCAAACACTTCTACCCGCGTAGTGCCAGCTTCGAAAGGTGGGCAGGCTGGGCGGCCGCTACGGACGTCAATGGTGACAGGGCGGTGCAGATTGCTGACCCGAATGGGCGATTTGCCCGGGATGAACCATGTGGAGGTGGTATTGGGGCACCATGCGTTGGGTAGATCGCCACTGGCGGCACAGACGGTGACCCGCTTGATGCCGGCAGGGACAGGCCACCCGTTGAATGGTGATTGTTGTTCGGCCAGGTTCAACGCATCGGCAATGCGGAAGAACAAGGGGGCAGCCAAGTCGATACCGACAAAAGCTGGGTTGCCCTCGCCATTGAAGTTACCCAGCCACACTGCCAATACATAGGGGCCGGCGACACCAACAGTCCAGGCATCACGAAAGCCCCAGGAGGTGCCGGTTTTCCATGCCACCGGCCAATGCATGCGGGTATCGAGCACGGCGCCATCTGGGCGCGGGTTGGCGCTGAGCATATCCAGTGTCAAATAGGCTGCCTCGGGTGATAGTAGTTTCGGGCCTGGATTATTTGTCATGTTGTCGAGATAGCGTAACGGCTTGAGCTCCCCCCGGTTGGCCAGCATGGTATACAGGCCGCCCAGCTCCTCCATCGTGATCTCGCCGCCCCCCAATACCAACGCCAAGCCGTAATGCTGCTCACTCTTCAATTGGGTGATGCCGGCGCTGCGCAAAAAATCGTACAGACTTGGGCGTTTCAGCTGTGAGGCGACCCATACGGCTGGGATATTGCGGCTGCGGATCAAGGCATCACGCGCGCTGATCGGCCCCATGAAACGGCCATCAAAATTCTCGGGCGAGAACGGCCCGAAGGCGCTGGGTGTATCGCGCAGCATGGTCATGGGGTGCAGCACGCCTTGATCCAGCCCCATCCCAAAAATGAAGGGCTTCAATGCCGAACCGGGCGAACGCTTGGCCTGGGTACCGTTCACCTGCCCATCGATCGCCCGGTTGAAATAGTCTGCCGAGCCCACCATTGCTCGCACTCCTTGATCACGGGTGTCGATCAACAAGGCAGCCGCGTTATGTACACCCTGCGCCGCCTTTTGCTGCAGAAAACTGGCTATTTGTCGTTCAAGCAGTCGTTGCAGTTTGCTATCCAGTGTTGTGTGGACGGGGCCGGTCATCCGTTGCCGATCCGTAAGCAAGGTATCGACAAAATGAGGAGCACGAAATGGCAGGCTTTCCAGTGGTCGCAATGGCAACGGTTGCCGTGCCAGTCGGCGTTCTGCTTCGCTCAGTGGCCACGCTTCAGGCCAGCGGGCCAGCACGCGCAGTCGGGCTTTTTGCAGACGCGGTGGGCCCAGCATGCGGTCGGCACGCAGATTGGGATGTTGCGGTATTACCGCCAAGGTAATGGATTCGGGCAGGCTGAGTTTCTCTGGCGTTTTACCGAAGTAGGTCAGGCTTGCCGCCCCCACCCCTTGCAGGTTACGACCATAGGGCACCAGGTTCAGATAGGCTTCCAGGATGTCGTGCTTGCTGTAACGAGCCTCCAGCCACAATGCATAGGCGACCTGTTTCAGCTTACCCGTTGGGCTGCGGGTGTTGAGCTGATAGACCATACGCGCCAGCTGCATGGTCAAGGTCGACCCGCCTTGGCGGTTGTCGTGCGCATAGGTGCGAAACGCACCACGCAGGATAGCAACAGGATTGATGCCTGGATGCCAATTGAACCAGCGGTCCTCCTGCACCTTGACCGCTTCAATCATACGCGGCGAGATGTGTTCGAGCGGTGTCCATAGCCGGTACTGTTGATCACTGGCCAATGTCAGCCGTAGCAATTCGCCATCGCGCGACCAGATTGCCGTTGATTCGGGCGCAAAATGGCGCAAGGGGTCGTGCGGCCAAAGGCGAAGGACAGCCAGCACAACCAGCAAGGGGGCCATGCGACGCAGCAGAAGGCGCAATGTGGAACGAGTCAGCAAGATTTGATGGCTGCCAGAAACAGCATGATTCGAGTCATACGTAAAAACAATATGGGCTGGGGTGAAAAACAGATCGCCCAGTTTGCAACAGCATTTGCAGGCCAGGCCAGCAAGCCAAAATCTGGTTACATACCGTGCAATCAGATTTTGGCCTACGCTACCAGGATCACGTGATATTGAGGCGTGTCAGGCTGGCGCCCAACCCGTCGCGATCATGGTTTGATGATCTCCAGCTTACCCACCGTACCTCTTGCCACCACAGACCGGTCATACATGCCTTCTGCAAATGGTGCCGGGGTTTTGAACACGCCGGCATTGGTTGCCCGCACTTTGTAGACGAAGGTGCCCACATCCTTACCAGCCTGACCATACAGCACCAGTCGGTCATCACGCAGATCGGCAAAATCCGGCACCCAATTGGATTTGTCCGGCACGCCAATTGGTAGCGTGGGTGCCGTCTGTTCACTGGCATTTTCCTGCGCATCTGGCTCGACTGGCTTGCGCAGTTCGATCACCGGTTCAACCCCGCCGGGCAGCAAATCCACCACCGCCACTTGCGAGATCTGATCACGCTTGGTGGCACGCAAACTGAGCTTGACCAGGAACTCGTCACCCACTTTCACTTTGCTGATGGCTTTACCGGTCAAGTCTGTGTATTCACGCGCAATTTCAATGCCCTCACGCAGTTCCGTCGCCACTTTGCGATCAAAGCCCGATTCGTTGACGGCAAAGTAAGCCGGCAGGTTGCCTTCCCGGCCGAACTTGACGCTGGCGGCAGCCATTGAAATCGCGGCTTTCGGCAAACTACCCGTCGGCAGGGTCAGCATTTTTTCGCTACCATCCCGCCCGATCTCAGCCATCGACAATTTGACGCCTTGCGATTGGGCCAAGGCAGCATAAGCATCCAGCCCTAACATCAGATAGGCGGACGACAGCGAGTTGAAGTGATTGCTGCTCATGGCTTTACCCATGTTGTCGAGCACTGTCGTCGGGATCTTGATCGCACGTTCAGGGAAGTGGCGCGACATCAGATACAGTAACTGTGCGTCATGTACCAAGCTGTCGTAATACACCCAATAACCACTGTCCTTGCGTTTATCCGACCACGGTACGGCTTTCAGCGACTTGTCGGCCAGCTTGTCCTGCTTCAACAATTGATAGGTCGCCGCCACATAAGCCGCCGTCAGATCCTGTGTCCATTGTGGCGCAAATCGCGCATCCAGCTCCTGCTGCAAACCTGACAGCATGCCGCTGGTAACCACACCCTGCCGGGTCAGCAGGTAGATGGCATAGGCACGCAAGCGGGCGCTACCCAGGTCTTCACCGCCACTGTTGACCAGGTTCTGCAACCAGTCATTGGCGGACTCCAGCATACCTGCTGGCAATGTCGTACCACGTTCTTTGGCTTCGATCAGGAAGTGAACTGCATAAGCAGAGGCAAACGGTTCGACCTGTACTGACGACGACCATAGACCGAATGCACCTTGATCGTTCTGGCGGCTGCCTAGTACCCGTAATGCGGACTTGATACTGTCCTTGCCTGCAATCTTGCCTAGCTCGGGGCGACCTGCAAATACCAGGGCTGGCATCGCTTTGCTCACCAATTGCTCGGTGCAGGAATAAGGATAGCTATCTAGGTACGCCACCAAGCCCTGTGACCAGGCTAGCGGCAGAACCGACACCGTTGCATCCACCTTGCGATATTCCGGATACAGCTCGCGGGTCAGGGTTTGTGTGGCATTGCTACCATTGAATCGACCAAACGCCAATTGGGTGCGGAACGGTACAGCTGGCCGCACGCTGACACTTTCCGTCATTTTGGCGGACTTGTCGCCCAAGGTAGCAACAAACTGCAAATTACCTGCCCCCAAGGCCTCTGTCGCGCGCAGCTTGAATTCAGCCACGCCTTCTTTCTGATAGGCGGCCTGCACCTGTTTTCTACCTTCACCCACTACTGCCAACTCCTTACCACCACTCAAGACCACAGTGATCGGGCCGGTACCACCACGCGTGTTGTTGAATACACCAACGCTGACAGTGAATTCATCCCCCGGCGCCACCATCGCAGGTACATTCGGTGTCAGGATCAAATCACCCCGGACATCGGTTGCCCCTTCATAGACCCCAATCGTTTGCGGTGTCACTGCCACCGCCATGACCCGCAGCTTACCGTTGAAGTAGTCAGGCACACGCCAAGTCAACTCAGTGCCTTGCGGGCCAACATCGACAATGCCAGACCAATATGCCACTGGGGCTTTGCGTTTGCGATTGAACGGGTTCAAGTGCTTCGAGAAGGCACCGTCCGCGTCACCGCCAGGCGCAGCGGCCTGCATCAGGCGCTGGAACTCCGGCAGAATCAGGTCGAGGATCTGGGCAGTATTCACCTCCAACGCCCGTTTCTGGAAGAAGAAACCCAGCGGATTCGGTGTCTTGTAACGCGCAACCTGCAAAATGCCCTCATCCACCGCAAACACCACCACTCGCGACGCCTGACCCGATTTCACCTTCATCTTCAGGTTCTGTCCTGGTTTGACCACCGGTGGTGTCTCAACCCGTACCGCTTCAGTACGGTTCTTCAGGCTCACGGCAAATGGCGTCACACCATACGACAGTGGGCTCATGAAGATTTCTTCGCTGCCCGGGTCACGCACAAACTGCACGTTGATATAACCATTACCTTCGAAATCTTTTGGCAATACGATCTGCTGCACCGAGCTGGTCGTAGTGGTCTTGAACCAGACATGGTGATAGACCTTGTCGCGCTCGATGGTGATCAAACCTGAGCCGACATAGGGCGCACGGATGCTGACATCGATGGTTTCACCCGGTTCGAAATCCGTTTTGTTCAGTTTCAACTGCAACTCGGCATTACGGTCAAGCGACCTGCTGACATTGGCCTCACCTACCACGCTGTATTCCACGCGGTTGAGCACTTCACCCTCTTGATTGCGCAGCACCAGCATGTAATCGCCGGGCTCCGCAGTGGGCAACGCAAATTCAGTCCCGCCGGCAGCCACCTGCGCCGGCTTGGTTTCGCGGACGATATCCTTGCGGCGCGACACATATTTGTAGGTACCGCTGTCCTGCTTGGTCAGCACCGATACAAACTTCCGCTGCACCCATTCCAGTTTCAGCTCCGTCGCGGCAATGGACTGCAACTTGCGATCCACAGCCAGCCAGCGGCTGCTGCGAGCAGCACCGCGGTTGATATAGCCTAGGTCACCATCCGTCTTCACCCCCATCAGATAGGGCGCGCTGGACACCAATACCGAAGTCTGCGATGCAACGTTACGGCCACCTTCTGCTTCAAACACCTTGGCCAGGAAGTTCAGACGATACGTGGCAGCGCCAAAGCGTTGCAGGTCGAGCGGCAATGTCGCCTCACCCTGATCGTCGGTGGTGGTGGCCGGGAGCTTGTCCTGCACGCCTTCCGACAACAGACTGGTGTCGTAGAACGCATAATCGCGATATTTGGCAAAGGCCGGCAATACCGGGCTCAGGCCGATTTCGCCTTCGACACGACGGCCGGCTGCCGGTGCGCCGAACAGGTGCATGGCTTTGATTTGCGCCTTCACATCTGCCGGAGCCAGCCAGCCATCCACAGGTCCATCAGCCAATTTGGCGGTGACTTTCATCCGATCCGGCTCAAAGTCACGTACCTTGACGGTTACGTTGCCGATCTGTACATCCCTTGCACCGTTTTTCACCAAATACAGGCCCACGGTGTATTCACCGGTAGGGGAGGTTTCGGTGGTCGACCAGGAGAAGCTGTCAAAACCACCTTGCGACAACTTGATCGATTCACGGAATACGGTCGCGCCACGTGGGTCAGTCACCTCCGCCTGCAGCGGTACACCCTCCAGCCCACTACGCCAGTCTGCAGTACGGACGATGGTGCCGATATTCACTTGCTCGCCTGGCCGGTAAATGCCACGATCCGAGAACAGGTAAGCCGACAGCTGATCTGCCGTGCTGGCATTGGACACACCACCCACGTCAAAGCGCGACAGATTCAACATGCGATCGCTGCGACCGATCGGCAGGAAGGACATATCGCCCTCTTTCTGCACCACATACATCGTCGGTATTTTCTCGCGCAGCAATTTGCTGGTATTGGGCAGGCGAGCGTGCCCGCTGGCATCGGTGGTTTGCGTTTCCACCGGTTGGCCATTGCGTCCCATCACATCCACCCGGGCACCCGCCACCGGCAGACCAGTCTGGATCGACTGCACAAATACATCCTGGCTGCCAGCCACGGCCCGTTTCACAATCACGCCCAGATCAGTCAACAGGATCAACCGGGCATCGCTGGCTTCACCGCTCTCGCCTTCGTCAGTCGACTCTCCCTCACCTTCCATGCCTTCGCCACTTTCGTCCGTGGCCTCCTGTGGCTCGCTGGTCGGTTGTTGGGCTTTACCCGTTCCGTTGAGTTTGATCAGGAACAAGCCACGCTTACCCCCCTGCTTGTCCGTCAGGTAGGGGGTGAGGTCAATACTGTCATAGACTGGCTTGCCGGGGTCGCGTGCATCCAGGTCGCGATCCTCCACATAACGATCCACCAATCGGTCCATCTCGTAATCCGCAAGATTGGGATGCGTGAACATGTTGCCACCCTGCTGCTGTACCAAATGGTGCAGTTGGTTGGGCAACAAGCGGCCGATTTCGATATTGACCTTATCCAGCCCCCGCGCCATAAAGCCAACCTTCTTCTCGCCCGTCAGCGACAGCAATGAGCCCTGGCCCAGTACTTTCAAGGCTTGTGGATAGGGTTGTACCTCCACCACAAAACCTTGCGTCTTGCCGGATTGATAACCACCAAATGCCTGCACCCCTTCGTTGACCTGCAAGTAGAGGAATCGACCAACGGGTGCCTTGAACTTATAGCTGTGCAGCGAATTGTTTTCTTCCTCGCCCGGCACCTGCGTGATCGACAATGCACTGGCCTTGGACAACACCTGCTTACCCACCTCGCCAGCATCACCCCAGTGATACGGCGTCTTGTCGTCACGCTCTTCGGCCTTTTGGTCTGGATGGTGCTTGGGCAGCAACCAGGCCCGCACATTGCCATTCAGCGCCTTGTCTGCCACAGGCATACTACTTTCGAACAGCAGCACCTGTTCGGGCTCGAACCGTTCGTTATCCACCAGCGTCATCGAAGCATTGTCAAACCGCAAGCTGTAGCGGCCCGGAATGGTGATGGCCGTGCTGATCTCATTTTCCGTCTCGTTTCCGCCACGGGCTGACACAATGCCCTTGCCCAACGTCAAGGTCATTTTGGTGTCGTCACGCGGGATAGCCAACGAGGCGGAGTGAATGTAGGCATTCAACCTGGGTTTGTCGTAGGTAATGGTGTAACGGGTCGAATCCCCACTCAGGCCAAGGAAAGTCGCGCCCATCGCCAGATCAAGCTTGACCCGCTTTTCAAAGTTGGCGGTATCGACCGGGTGGCTGAACTGCACCGTCGCCACCAGTTTTTTCTGGCCAGCATCAACCGGGTCTTGATAGAAATCCGCGCTGGCAATCGTCACTTCAAACGGTGCGGTATCGAATTCAAATGAATACTCTTCCAACTTGGTCTGCGGAGAGAAGAAGCCTTTCTTGTCGAACTTGACCTTGAACTTGGCACCGACCGGCCAATCGGCAGTCGGCTGGAAAGTCAGCCGCTTGTCACCGTCCCAGGTCCAATTGCCCGCCAGCTCCGGGCTCAGACTGATGCCAGTCTTGATCGGTTTGCCCACCTCCTTGATCGGTGCGACCGACTCGGAAAACTCGATCACCAACGGCTTCACCACCCACTTGTTGTCTTCCAGCGCGGTCAACGGTGGCGCCTTGACTTCGTAGCTGGTCATCTGCGGCTTGGGCAAGTGCCCATACCACCATACCCCATACCCCCCGCAGCCCAGCACAGCCAGTAGCAGCAGACCATAGAGCCCGCCCTTTTTGGGATTCGCTCGTACCCAGCCCCACAACCGCGAGCATCCTGCCCCCAGCGACAGCAACCAACCTGGCGCCTGCCAGTGCACGTCGCCAACGACCAGTTTCAGCAACCAACCGAGCACAACGAAAATCAACGAAATGAAAGACCACAGGAGTAAGAACGGCGTCAGCAATGGGCGCAATGACATGGGCGGTTAGCCTGAAATGAGGGTAAAAGGAATAATGATCGAATTATAAGCACGTTGACGTTGAGCTTGCGACCAGATGGCAACCGAATTCCAACCGGGTAGCCTGGCACAGCGTGCGCATCTTGCGCAACCTGCAGGCCTTGCAAGCAGAAACACGTCATACGCGCAAACGACACCAATCAATACTGATCGATAGCATGCACTTCGTATATGTGCAGCATGTGAAGTCATTGTGAAGTCGTATGAAGTCTTTCGGCTAACTCGCAGTCCGCGGAAAGCTGTTTTTTGAACGGAATGCCAACGGGCCGTTGATTTAGAGCCGCTAACAAAACCCAGCGAAGTGGTTCTGGTTAGGCGTGCAAACAAAGACAGTACGAGCGTACGACGAGTTTGCACAACATCACCAGAAGGGTTTTGTTAGCGGCTCTTAACGGACCAAGGGTAATTGATGGAATAGGCTGCTCACCTTTGCGCTGCCACCGTTTGCAAGCACAACGGTAGCCAATCGCAATGGCCGCGTTCGGTGCAGCCCACAATACAAACTGGATTTCAACGAAAATTTAGCGTCACAACCGTGATCGGGACAATTCGCACTGTCAATGGCGTTGAAAAAATTGGTATCCGGCACCAGCTGCCATAGAGACCAGCTTGGGCCACGATATTGGCCCAAGCCGATGCACCCAGCTCCAATTCACTTTTGAGGCCATACAACCCATGACACAACATATCGGCATCGTCGCTTGCTCTGCAGAAGGCGCAGCCCTGTGCTACCGAACCATTTGCGCTGAAGCAGCTCCGTTACTGGGGGCACACGCACATCCCGAAATTTCCTTACATTCACTGTCGTTGGCAGACTATGTCGATTGTCTTGACCGTGGCGATCTTCAAGGTGTGGCTGGACTCATGCTGCGCTCCGCCCAAGCGCTGGCACGCGCCGGTGCTGATTTTCTGATCTGCCCCGACAACACCATCCATCAGGCCATGTCCTGGGTGTTGCCTCACTCACCGCTCCCCTGGCTGCACATCGCTGAAGTCGTTGTCGCCGAGGCCACCCGCAGGGGATTTGGCAAACTCGGCCTGACGGGAACACGCTGGCTGGTCGAAAGCGATGTCTACCCAGATAAACTTGCCCAGCACGGCATCGATTGGCTTCGCCCTACCAAAAACGAACGCGAACAAATCAGCCACATCATCATGTCGGAACTGGTAAACGGCCAGTTCAACATGCAAAGTACCGCCTATTTTCAACAAGTCATTGCCCAAATGAAGGCACAAGGCTGTGATGCGGTGATTCTGGGCTGTACTGAAATCCCGTTGATCATCAACGATGAGAACTCATCCTTGCCGACGCTGGACTCCACCCGCTTGCTTGCCCGGGCAGCATTGCAACGGGCGTTGACGACACATCCTCGGTAAGGCCGCCATTTAACACAGATCCCGGAATTCAATGACAGCAATGGAAAACGCCGGCTGTACAAATGGGCAGCCCCTCGTCTCATCCGTTCATTCAAAAAACAAAGCCGGACTCTGTCCGGCTTTGTTTTTGCCATCAGTCAGCAATGATCAATCCGACAGCACATCCGCCATGGCCTGTGCCACGTAATCAACGTTATCTGTATTCAGACCAGCCACACACATGCGGCCAGAACGAACCAGGTACACCGCATACTGCTCACGCAGTCGGTCGACTTGTTCTGGGCTTAAACCAGTGTAACTGAACATGCCGCGCTGATTGAGAAAGTAACTGAAATCGCGACCGGGCAGCTTGGCACTCAATACATCGTACAGCTTCTGACGCATGGCCTTGATACGCACACGCATTGCTTCCACTTCCCCTTCCCACTCGCTGCGCAAGGCCGGCTCCAGCATTACCGCAGCAGTGATCTGGCCGCCATGTGTTGGTGGGCTGGAATAGTTGCGGCGCACAGTGAACTTGAGCTGCCCCAGCACACGGTCTGCTTCTTCTGCATTCGGGCAGACCACAGACAAACCACCGCAGCGCTCACCATAGAACGACAGATTCTTGGAAAACGAATTGCTGACCAGAAAGCTCACCCCCGCATCAGTCATGGCACGGATAGCAAAACCGTCTTCTTCCAGTCCGTCGCCAAATCCTTGATAGGCAATATCCATGAATGGAATCAGCTGACGCTCGACCACCAGCTTGATCACTTGCACCCACTGTTCACGATTCAGGTCAACGCCGGTTGGGTTGTGGCAGCAAGGGTGAAGCAACACGATGGTCTTGGCAGGCAACTTGGCCAGTGTGGCCAACATGTCATCAAAACGCACCCCACCGGTCGCGGCATCATAGTAGGGGTAGTCGAACACCTTGAACCCGGCGCCTTCAAACATGGAGCGATGGTTGTCCCACGTCGGATCACTGACCCAGACATCACTTTCAGGGAAGTAACGTTTCAGGAAATCCGCGCCGATCTTCAATGCACCCGAACCGCCAATGGTTTGGATGGTAGCAATACGCTTGCTGGTCACCGCCTCATGGTTTGCGCCAAATACCAGCTTCTGTACCGCCTCGCGATAATTGGCGGCACCTTCCATCGGCTGATAAGGTCGTGGCCCGGGCTGCGTGGCGCGGGCAACTTCGGCCTTGCGAACCGAGCCCAACAATGGGATACGGCCCTGCTCATCGTAATATAGGCCAATACCAAGGTTCACTTTCGGTTGGCGGGTGTCTTTGTTGTAGGTTTCAACCAAAGTCAGAATCGGGTCGCCGGGGTAGGCGTTAACGTGCTCGAACATGAGAGGTGCATTCCTGTTGGCAGTTGGGGATAGAATCGGCCGGTGTGGTCGGTTCCCGTTGATTTTGAGCAAGATACTATACGCGAAAGCATTTGTATGTGCCCGGCTTTGCTATCCATTGCCCAGCAAACCCAATCGCCGGGCGTTGAATACCGCCTCAATGCGCTTACGGCGCCGATAGCTTATCCAGCATGCAACGGATATGCCATTTGACGGTATGAACCGATAGGTGGATATGGCCTGCTATCTGCTCGTTGCCCATACTTTTGGCCAATAGCACCAGAATGGCCAGTTCGCGATTAGTCCGGTTGCTGGTGCCTTAACTGACAACGGTTGCCATTTCGCCTGATTGAGGTGATGGTGTCGATACGGGCAAGGTCAACGATGCAATCAGGGAGGATTCCCGTCGTGCGGCCTTGATCAGGTCAGCCGCTTTCTCCGCGATCATGATCGTCGGTGCATTGGTGTTTCCACCGATCAGCAATGGCATGATCGAAGCATCCACCACCCGTAATCGCTCGACCCGATGCACTCGTAGTTCATGGTCTACAACGGCCATCGGGTCATGGCCCATTTTACAAGTCCCCACCGGGTGGTAGATGGTTTCCGCCTTGTTGCAGATAAACTGTGCCAGATCCGCATCGGTGACCACATCCGGTCCAGGTACCAGTTCCAGCCCTCGTACGCGGTCAAAAGCCGGTGATGCCAGAATCTTGCGAGCCAGTTTCACACCACGCAACATGTGTCCCATGTCATCTGGATGAGATAGATAATTGGCGCGAATAGCTGGCGCAGCCATCGGGTCGAGGCTGGCCAAGCGGATCTCTCCACGGCTTTTCGGTCGCAGATTGCATACATGCAATGAATATCCCTCACCACACAAGAAAGCCAGATCCCGTGCGTGATTGCGCAATTTCCCCGGGGTAAAGTGAAACTGTACGTCCGGTGCCAATTCATCATCCGCTGTACGGGCAAAGCCACACCCTTCAGCGCCATTGGTAGTACACATGCCATCATGTCGCACCAGATAGCGGAACAAGTTCCATGGGCCCGCCAGGGTATTGCGCCAAGTGATGCCATAACTGCCCGACACTGTGGATTGGTGAGTAATGATGACATCCAGATGGTCCTGCAGATTGCGCCCAACGCCCGGCACTGCCGTCAACACCGGCACACCCGCCTGCCGTAGCCATTCTGGGTCGCCGATACCCGATAACATCAGCAACTGCGGACTTTGCACAGTACCCGCTGACAACAGCACTTCGAGCCGGGCAGTCACTTGCTCGACCTTGCCATGCCGACGATATTCCACCCCCACGGCGCGGCCATCCTGCAATAGGATACGAGCGGCATGGGCATGGGTAATCACTGTTAGATTGGGGCGTTGACTGGCTGGTACCAGATATGCCTGCGCAGCACTGCAACGGCGGCCAGCCCGCTGCGTGACCTGAAACAGGCCGACCCCATCCTGATCTGCCCCGTTGAAATCCGGGTTGTACGGCAGGCCAGCCTGAATCCCGGCTTGCAAATACAGTTGCGACAGTTCGCACGGCGTGCGCAAGTTGGATACTTGCAGAGGTCCGCCTACGCCATGGTAAGCGCATTCCCCATTTTGATTGTTTTCTGCTTTGCGAAAGTAAGGCAACACGTCATCGAATGACCAGCCAGCATTCCCCAATTCGGCCCAGCGATCGTAATCGGATGCATGTCCGCGGATGTAGCACATTGCATTCGACGAGCTGCTGCCACCCAGCATGCGCCCACGCGGCCAAAACAAGCGACGATCGCACAGCGAGGGCTCGGGTGCCGTTTGAAAATTCCAGTTCAATACCTTGGATCGCATCAACCACAGGATGCCCAGTGGCATATGGATCAGCGGATGGTTATCCGGTGGACCAGCCTCCAGCAGGCAGACCCGAATGTCGGCGTCTTCACTTAACCGATTGGCCAGCACACAACCTGCCGAGCCAGCACCGATGATCACGTAATCGAACATGGCGATTCACTCCGTTTATGTTTTACTGTCTGGCAATTTGATTGTTACGGAAGACTGAGCGAGTCGAAACTAGCCGAAAAGATGGTTTGATTTACGACTGCACAATCCTTGCGCAGCGCAACATCCTGCCAAGCGTCTATCTGGAACTGGCAGATGAGGGGCTGCTGGCATACACTGAAACCACGCCCAATCCATCTCAATAGAGTCTACAACAATGATCCCCAACGTGTTGGTGTGTGATGATTCTGCCATGGCACGCAAAATGTTGATCAAAGCCTTGCCAGATGGCTGGGCGGACAATGTCAGCCAAGCCAGCAATGGCCTGGAGGCTGTATCGCGCTGCCGTGAACAACAACCTGATGTAGTGTTCCTGGATTTGACTATGCCCGAATTCGATGGCTTTCAAGTGTTGGAAACCTTGCAACATGAAGGTATCACCCCAGCGGTATTCGTTGTTTCTGCGGATATCCAGCCATTGGCCCAGGAGCGGGTCATGTCGCTGGGTGCACGTGCATTTGTCCGTAAACCCGTCAAGCCGGAGGAACTGCAATCTGCCTTGCGTGAGCAAGGATTGCTTTAACTGGGGTACTCAGCATGGCCAATCCCACATTGCTCAGTCCGGATCAGACGGATGCCTTGCAGGAAGTGACCAACATCGCCATGGGTCAGGCAGGCACATCATTGGCGGCCATTCTGGATTGTTTCGTCAAGTTGTCGGTGCCACGTATTCGCGTACTGGATGCCGCCTCCCTGTCACGCGCCATTACCGAACTGATTGGTACTGGTCGTGAAATCACCGCCACCCGGCAATCCTTTCAGGGGTCGATGCGCGGTGAAGCGTTGGTCATCTATGATCAATCCGGTTGCGCCGAATTGGCCGCTGAGTTGATGGGATTTGAAGAAGAACTGACCGCTCAGGGAGAGATAGAAGTACTGCTGGAAGTCAGCAATGTACTGATTGGCGCATGTTTAGGTTCCATTGCCGATTTGCTGAGTGCCCAGCAAAGCTACTCTCCTCCCACGATCCTGGCCGCTCGCACTCCAGTCGATATGTTGTTTGCCAATGTGGATATGACGTGGCAACACGCATTACTGGTCGAGGTAAATTTCTCGCTGGAACTGAAGCAATTCGCCTGCCACTTGGCCTTCCTGATGCCAGAAACCACGATCGAGTCGATGCGTAACGCCATTGACAAATTCATGGAAAGTTTCTGATGCCGGATCGATTGTTGGCGTTGAATCCACCGATTGTCGAACACATCGAAGTGGGCATTTTTGTCGTCAACAAGCAGTTTGAAGTGCAATTGTGGAACCAGTTCATGGTCAGCCATAGCGGTCATGCCGCAAACGACGTGCTGTCGCGCAACCTGTTTGACCTGTTCCCTGAATTGCCACGCAAATGGCTGGAAAAGAAACTCAACAGTATCTTTCTGTTGAAGAACTTTTCGTTTGTGTCATGGGAACAACGCCCCTACCTGTTTCGCTTTCCACACAATCGCCCAGTTACTGGTGGTGTCGATTTCATGCAGCAGAGCTGCACCTTCATGCCGTTGCGCAATGAACAAGGCCAAGTCGATAACATCTGCGCCCTGCTATATGACATGACTGATGTCGCCATCTACCAACGTCAGTTGCAAAGTGCTATGTGTCAGCTAGAAGAAACCAATAACCGTGACAGCCTGACAGGGGTATTCAACCGCCGCTACACGCTGCAACGCTTGCTGAGTGAGGCTGACCGTGCACGGCGCTACCGCACACCGTTGTCGTTATTGATGTTTGATCTGGATCGCTTCAAACAGATCAACGACACGTTGGGCCATTTAGCTGGCGACGAAGTACTTCGGATGTGCGGTCGACATATCTCAGCCCTGTTGCGGGAATCCGATGTGTTCGGTCGGTATGGCGGTGAAGAATTCATCATCGTGCTACCACAAACGGATCTTGATGGTGTCAGCCTGTTGGGTGAGCGACTACGGCGCGAGATCGAACAATTGCCCATTGTGATCGAGTCACAAGCAATCCATATTACCGCCAGTTTTGGTGGGGCCTGCTGGCAAGATGCCATGTATGAGATCGAAGACCTGATTCAGGTTGCCGACTTGGCCCTGTATCAATCAAAACACGCTGGGCGTAATTGCGTTACGGTGGCATAAAAAAAGCCGCCCAACCAGGCGGCGAAAGTGCGGCTCGGCTATTCCACGACAACCGGGCTGGTGGAAACACGGATCTGCGGGGCCAGACAACCACGTCACCAGACAGCCTACCGCCTCAACACATTCTTTAACAGTTGCCCGATACTAGGCAGCTCCAACGCATCCAGCAGATTTTTCATGGTCAGCCCCAGTTCCGTATCACCTTCAATCACCAATCTGCGGTGAAAAAACAGGGTATCCGGATCTTCTTCACGACGAATCAGGCAAAGGTAATCCGCCAGTGCAGCAGAAAAGCGAACGTCTGGCACAAACCGCCCCATGACAGGCTTGAATCGGCCATCTTCAAATTGACAGGGCACAGTAATGCCCAGATCACGAATCTCAATGGCAAAACGTCGTCCCTCCAGACATTGCAGATCAGGCAGTGCCTGTGCACGCTCTGCCAAATTCAGTATGACGCTGCACGCTACACCATGGGGCCATTGCGGCAAGTTGCGCATTAGCTTGGCCAAGGACGCCGGAAAATGTGTCGCAAATTCCATATTCAATCCTCACTTCGTCAATTGCGATGACCCATCACCCTGCACCATGCCGGCAAGCCCATGCCAATACCCATCACAGGGGCCGATCGGCATACTGGCATGGCATGCTGGCGCTTTACCTTGACGGACCAGATCAAACGATTTCATGACGGCGACCATGTCATGAGCTTGTGGCGAAATCCGCACAATATCGACCCCTGCTGCATTTAAAGCAGGTAAAGTGTCCAGCAGATTGTAAGTCAACGCTGACTGCGTCTGGATACCATTCAGGGTTAAAAAAGGCTGCCCCTCTCGGGTCCGCAAGGTGATGCCATCTGCGTCATCAAGACAACGAAACTGGCAATCGTCCTTCTTCAAATTATGATGACGTGCCGTAAAGCAGCGAGCCGAGTAGGCAAGGGGCAACCGACCATATGCGAACAACTCGGTTTCCACCGGCAACTGCCGGGAAGCGAGCATGGCAGTCAGTGATGTACCGGCCGTTTCCACTGGCGGTATCCAACGGCAGGCCCCCGCTCCGATGAAAAATGCCAGCGTCTCGGCGTTGTAGATATTCAAATGTGTTCCGGCGACGAACGGTTGCCTGGCTTCATGCAACAACCGGATCGCCCCCAAATCGTTGGCTTCCACCAGAAACTCTTTGTTGCCGACAATACGCCGCATCACTTTCAAGTCGGCTTCCGACTCAAGCAATACCTGGGTCGACAACACCACCTGCTTGCCTGCACTGGTCAGATCCCGTGCCAGCGATAGCCAATCATCAGGGCGTAACAGATGGCGACGGGAACATACCACTTCACCCAAATAAATGATATCAACCGCGGTTTCGGCCATCTCGGCATAAAACTGCAGCAATTGGTTTTTCGACCAGTAGTAAAAAACCGGCCCCAGCGAAAGCTTCATCATATGTTTATTTCCATGGTCGGGAATACGCCCCCAATGTGGCCTGCTGACCTTCCGCCACCTTGTTCAATGCGGCAGCCCAACTTGGCTTCACGGAATATCGGCCGGCATCATCCGCACACGCATCCAGTGCTGCTCGTAGGATCTGAGTCACTTGCCCAACATAGGCCGGGCTACGTTGACGCCCTTCGACCTTGATCGCCGCTACACCGATTCGTAGCAAATCCGGCAATACCGACAGTACATTCAGGCTGGTTGGCTCTTCCAACGCATAGTAGATTTCGTCATGCACGTCGAAACGACCTTTACATAGTGTAGGGTAGCCAGCATTTTCACCGTCGGCATACTGATCGATCAGCATGCCGTTGAGCCGCGATTGCATACCTTTTGGCGTCTGGTTCCATCGCACCGCTTTTGCTGGTGAACACACTCCATGAGTATTGGGCGATTCACCCGTTACATAGGATGACAACAGACAACGACCTTCCACCATCACGCACAGGCTGCCAAAACCAAATACTTCGATTTCAACTGGCGTGTGACGAATCACCTGCTCCACTTGCAACAACGTCAACACCCGTGGCAATACCGCCCGTACCACCCCGAAACGTTCGTGACAGTAATTGATGGCTTCATAATTAGTCGCAGAACCCTGTACGGAAAGATGCAATCGCAAGTGCGGGTGGGTCTGGGCGGCATAGGCCAGCAAACCCATATCAGCGAGAATCACTGCATCCACACCGAACTCGGCCGCCTGATCTACCGCATGTCGCCAGCGCTCACTCTGCCCTGCCTGGGCATAGGTATTGATGGCCAGCAATACTTTGCGCCGATGCTGGTGTGCGTAACGTATTCCTTCGCGCAAGCTAGTCGTATCGAAATTCAGCCCAGAAAAATTACGGGCATTGGTTTCATCCTTCAAACCGCAATAGACACAGTCCGCCCCACGATCCACCGCCATTTTCAGTGCTGGCAGGCTACCAGCAGGGCAGACCAGTTCAGGCAAAGTCACTGACATGTTTGACACCATTCATCACAAAACTGCCGCAGCGTACCAGCCAGCGCTTCGATCGCACTTGACGAAGGTCAAGTGGCACACTCGTAACCACTGATACCATTTACCCGAGTAAATTAATCAGGTAAAAACCATGGCAGCCGCCCCTTATCGCTGGCAGCACTTTTTTGCTGCCCCGCATCGTGTAATGTTCTACGCTGGCGCGAGCCAAGCCGTGCTGGTGATGCTGTTTTGGGCCTATGATCTGGCTGCCCGTTTTGGCGGCTGGTTGCCTTATATCGATTGGACGCTGCCTGGACGGCAGATTCACGCATTCTTGATGCTGTTTGGTGTCTTCCCGTTTTTCTTTCTAGGCTTTCTTTTGACAGCAGGGCCACGCTGGCTGGGGGTTGCCGGGCCACAGCGACAGATCTATCTACCGGTGTTCGCGATCTGCAGCGGTGGGTTGATCATGTTTTACGTTGGATTAATCAGCCATCGCGAGCTTGCCCAGCTTGGTATGTTGGTCTGGATGACTGGTTTTGCCTGGGCAAGCGGTTGGTTTCTGCAAGCGATCCGCAGGTCTCCACAGCGCGATACCTGGCACGCCCGAATCATCGTAACAGCCTTACTGATCGGCATGATTGCCTGCCTGATGATGGTATTGGGTGATAGCTATCTGGCTATTCGCATCGCACTGTGGGGATTTCTGATACCGGTTTACCTGACCGTTTCCCATCGGATGATTCCGTTTTTTACCGGCAATGCCGTTCCACTTGTCACGCCATGGCGCCCCTACTGGCTGTTGATCGTGTTACTGACCGGAAGCATATTGCATGGTCTATTCGAAGGATTGCAGTTACAGTCAGTTTCGTGGTTGATTGATCTACCACTCGCCATCCTTGCCCTATATACCAGCTGGCGTTGGGGGTTTCGTCGTGCTCAGGCAGTCTGGATTCTAGCCATGCTGCATTGGGGTTTTCTGTGGTTTGGGCTGGGCATGCTGGCTTATGCCTGCTCCAGCATACTGAGCCTGGCAGGGTTTGCAGGCCTGGGTTTGCTACCCCTGCATATTGTCAGCATCGGCTTTCTGGGGGCATTGTTGATCGCCATGGCGACCCGTGTCACCTTGGGCCATTCCGGTCGGCCATTGACGGCAGATCGCACCACTTGGCTGGTGTTCTGGTTGTTCCAGGGTACGGTACTGACCCGAGCTATAACAGAATTGCTCCCGTGGTCACCCGCCATTGGCTATCTTCTGTCTGCAAGTCTATGGCTGGGATGCTTCATATGGTGGCATCGGCGCTATGCGCAGTACTTTTTACAGCCACGAGCCGATGGCAATGCTGGGTAAACAAAATAAAACAGGGCGTAAAACGCCCTGTTTTATCCGGTTCAACTAGATCAGCTTCTAGCGCGAATCAAGCCCAACGCGGTCAACCCCAACCCCAGGATTGCCAGCGTACCAGGCAATGGGGTTGTACCACCAGGCTCTGGTGCTGTCGTCAAGAACATGACGTTATCCAATAGTGCGCCAATATTGTCACCGCCATCATTCTGGAAAAAAAGCTGACCAGTAAAGTTTGTCGTTGGCACGAACGAAAGCTCATAAGTGCTCCAATCGGCATTCCATGCCAGATCTGATACCACACGCGTGTAACTGGGCAAACCACCCTGCAAAATACCGAATGTCACGGTATCGTTGCCGCCATTGCTGCGTTGGCTGCCGCCAATATCCCCAAACAATGAATAGGTATAGCCTGCCTGGAACGTGTAGGACTTTCTGGAGGTCATGCGTCCGGCTTGACCAGTCGTCCCATCAAGATCAACACACCCACCTGCGGAACCGTATGCGCAAGTCAATGAGTCATTGAAATAATAATCCGTTGAACCGTTGGAAACGGTCCAGTTTGTATAACCATCGAAGTTGAGTATTGTCTGGGTTGAATCCACATCAAATCCATCCTGCAACAACAAACCGGCATTGGATGCAGACGACAACGCCATACCCACGATCAGCAAAATTTTGCGCAACATTGTGTTTAGCTCATTTCATTTGAAAGTCAACTGGACGTAGTTTCAAGCAAAAAATATACCAAAAAATCAATCTAGCTGATAATAAATAACTAATTCAAATATTAATATTATAGCAACAATTAAATGTAAAAAATCCCGACAACCTCAAAGTAATAGCTGGCCCATGCAAGGCCCAGCCTTGCATGCAACCTGTTCGAATAAGACAAGAAAAAAGCGGCATGTCAGGCCTTTCAACCCAGCACACCGCCAGTTATATGCCATTCAGTTAACCTACCCGATTTAACATGTATTTATTGGAAATAGGGTGGCTAATCTGAATATCGCATAACTCAATTCAGATATTTAGAGAAGAATTTCTCCATCTCTCCATATGCCTCAAAACGGTTCTCTTCATTTGCAAAGCCGTGTCCCTCATTGTCTTTGACCAAGTACTGCACATCAACGCCACGCTTTTTCAGTGCATCGACCACTTGATCGGATTCTGCGATATTGACGCGTGGATCTTTCGCCCCTTGCAACACCATCAATGGCGTCTTGATCTTGTCGGCATGGTAGACCGGGGAACGTTTTTCCAACAGCTCCTTATCTTTCTCCGGATGGCCGACCATGTCATACATCTGCTCAAGGAAAGGCTTCCAATAAGGCGGAATGGTCTTGAGGAAGGTAAACAGATTTGAAACACCAACATAATCCACGGCGCAGGCATACAGATCCGGCGTGAATGCAACACCAGCCAGCGTGGCATAGCCACCATAGCTACCGCCATAAATGCAGATCTTCTTTGGATCAGCAATCCCTTGTTGTACCAACCAGTTGACACCATCAGTGATGTCATCCTGCATGGTGCCGCCCCACTGCTTGAAACTGGATTGCCAGAACTGTTTGCCATAGCCGGTTGAACCACGGAAGTTCATTTGCAACACGGCATAGCCGCGATTGGCCATCCACTGCACTTCGGGATTGAAACGCCATTCGTCACGATGCCAAGGTCCGCCATGCGGATTGACGATCACAGGTAGGTTGCGCGGTTCCTTATCCAATGGCAATGTCAGGTAACCATGAATCACCAACCCATCACGCGATGTGTACTGAATTGGCTTCATCGGCGCCATCTTGTCCTCATCCAGCCAAGGTGTGACATCGCCCAGCTTGGTCAAGGTGTCGGTTTTTGCCTCGTACAGGTAGCGTGAACCACGTGTCCGGTCATTGTAAGTCGCTACCACAAACGTATCTTCGTTTTTGTTGGTAGCCGTAATAGTGATTTCATAACCTGGCAGTTTGGTTTGCAACCGCTTGTAAAGATTTTCGGCTTCAGCATCCAGAAAGGCACGCTGACCTTTCCAGTCGGTATATTCCACGGTGGTCAGTTTCTTGCGCTTGCGAGAATAATTCAACGCACTTACATCAACATCCGCACGTTTGTAAATTACTTGTTTTTCCTTACCGCTGGCGGGGTCGAATACCACAACTTCTACTTTGTCCCTCCCCAGATTCGAAGCAGCATAGAGGTATTTGTTGTCGAAAGTGAAGAAGTACGGCTGTAACGTTTCTTTATAACTAGTGGTCAGGACCGTCTTGAATGCGGATTTCTCGTCCTTACGGTACAGTAGGCTGGCGTTCACCCCATCTGAGCTGGTAGCCACCCGAATGCGCCCATTGTGATCGGTCACCCATCCAGTGATCTTGCCTGGATTTTCTGCCACCAGCGTCAACTTGCCGGTTTGAATATTCAACCGATAGGCATCAAAAATCTCGGGATTGCGCTTATTCAAGCCGATGATGACATCGGTTGGATGATCCACCAGATCATCAATCAATTCGACCCGTACCTTGTCAAATGGGGTCAGATCACGCGTGGCCTTACCTTCCTTGTCCACTGCGAACAGGTGAAAGTTTTCATCGCCGCCATTGTCTTTCAGGAACAATAGATAATCATTGCCCTTCCAGAAATACTGACGAATATCACGGTCCTCAACCGAGGTGATCCGCTTGGCATTACCGCCCCGCGCTTGCACATGAATGTTCATGCGACGTTCAAATGGCTGGGTGAAGGACACCATCTTGCCATCCGGTGAAATCTGAAAATTGGTCTGTTGCGGATTTTTGAAAAATTCGCGAACTGGAATCTGCTCGACAGCATAACTTGGTGCTGCACCCAGCAGGCTCAGGATCAACAATGTGGCTTGCGTTGCTTTGTTCATCTTATTCCTCTCTCAAGTGGCAGCTTGTCATGACATTTAGCTATCTTTCATCGAAAGCTATCTTTCACGAACAGCTACCTTTTATAACAAGATACATCCGCAAAATAACGCGCACCGTGTAAGTGCGCGCCAAATGAGTTTATCCAAATCAATAGACAGCAGCAACCGGCTAATCACGCCCTGGTATAGCTGACAGCAGTTTCTTGGTGTATGCATGCTGTGGGTCATGATAGATGGCATCGGAATTGCCGTACTCCACCATTTCGCCCTGATTCATTACCAGTACTTCGTCGGAGATATATTTCACCACCGACAAATCATGCGAGATGAAGATATAACTCATGCCATACTCGTCTTGCAGCTCTTGCAACAGGTTCAATACCTGGGCTTGTACCGATACGTCCAGTGCTGATACCGACTCATCGCAGACAATGATTTCCGGCCGCATGGTCAGGCAACGAGCAATACCAATACGTTGCCGCTGGCCACCGGAGAATTCGTGCGGATATTTGCCAAAGGCACGCTCATCCAGACCAACCCGCTTGAGCAAGCCAAGAGCAGTCGCGCGACGTTCATCATCGTTGCTGCCAATGCCGTGAATCTGCATGGGTTCAGTCAAAATCTGCCCAACAGTGAAACGCGGATTCAACGATGCATAAGGGTTCTGGAAAATGATCTGCAGCTTTTTCTTGTAAGGCTGAAAATCCTTATCCGACAAGCCCAGCAAATCTTTACCGCCATACAGCACTTGGCCACCTTGAGCAGAATGCAAGCGCAGAACCGCTTTGCCCATGGTGGTCTTGCCAGATCCGGACTCTCCCACAACACCCAGCGTCTTACCCTTACGCAGCTTGAACGATACCCCCTTCACTGCCGGGATTTCATGCTTACCAAACAAGCCACGCTTTTGGGTATATACCTTCTGCAGATTGCGGACTTCCAGCACGATCGGGTCACTGTCTTGTACACCACGGCTACGTTCTTCCTGTGGCAGCTCTTTTTCACGCCCCTGCAGAAAGTCATCCACCACCGGCAGCCTGACCGGGCGGCGATCCAATGATGGCCGGCATGCCAATAGCGCACGGGTATAGGTATCCTTGGGTTCGGCAAAAATCTGCCTGGCTTCGCCCGACTCCTTGATCAAACCGTGATGCATCACCACGACATGATCCGCAATTTCCTTCACCAGGCCCAAATCATGGGTAATGAACAGAATCGACATGCCATGCCGTTCACGCAATTTCATCAACAGCTCGACAATCTGCTTCTGAATGGTCACATCCAATGCTGTTGTCGGTTCATCTGCAATCAGTAGCTTAGGCTCGCAGGCAATGGCCATCGCAATCATCACCCGCTGTTGCTGGCCACCGGACATTTCATGCGGATAGCTGTTGACGCGCTGCTCCGGCTCGGGAATACCGACCTCGCGCAATAGCTCGACAGCACGTGCCAGTGCCTGATTTTTACTAATGTTCTTATGCAGGCGCAGCACTTCGGCAATCTGGCTACCGACGGTGTAGACCGGATTCAACGAGCTCATTGGTTCCTGGAAGATCATCGACATCTGACTGCCACAACGGTCACGACGTTGCTGTCGACTTTCCCCCAACAGATTCTTACCCTCAAAAATCAGCCGGCTTTCGGGTGCAATCAGCGTGTTGTCATGGGGTAGCAAATCCATCACTGCCATGGCTGACACTGACTTACCAGAGCCTGATTCGCCCACCAATGCGACGACGCTGTTTTTCGGGACACTAAAACTGATGCCTTTCAGGGCGGTGAAAATCTGCCCCTGACCCAGCTTGAACTCCACCTTGAGGTCACGTACCTCAAGCAATGTTTCGTTGGACATGGTTGTTTCCTTCAGGGGCTTATTTACGACGCGCTTTCGGATCAAGCGCATCACGCAACAGATCGGTGAACAGGCCAAATGTCACCACAAACAATGACATCACACCTGCAGCGGCGGCCAACTGCCACCATTTGCCCAAGACCAGTTCAGCACGAACCTCACTGATCATCACCCCCCAGGAAACCGAACTGCTTGGCACACCAAAACCTAGGAACGACAACACCACTTCCGACTTGATGAAATCCACCACCAGCTGCGATAGCTGTACCAGCATCAGATGGCTGACGTTCGGCAGAATATGAATGAACATACGACGCGAGTTAGATGCACCGATCGCATTGGCCGCTTGAACATACTCACGGCCTCGTTGCTTCACATATTCGGAACGAATCAATCGATAGGTTCCGGTCCAGCCGGTTATGGCCAGTATAAAAACCACGGTCGAAATACCTGGCGTACGGACAATCGACGCAATCGCCATCACCAGCAGAATGTAAGGCATCGCTGTAAATACGCTGTAGACCCATTCCAGTGCCGCATCGATAATACCGCCGAAATAGCCCCCCAGCGCACCGAGCACAGTACCAATCAATACCGCGAACACTGCAGCCATCACCCCAACGGTGATTGACACTTGTGAAGCTTTGATCACCTTGTCGACGATATCCCGCCCTTGCTTGTCAGCCCCCATCGGACGCGACCAGTCAAGGGGGGTTTCATCCTGATGATACTGTTTTTCCAGTTCGTCGAATTTGGCATAGTTTGGCGCCAGCGGATCAACAGCACGAGAGGCTTCATCAACCTCGATCTTGGCATAGGTCAGGCGACTGGCTTCACCTTGTGGATTAGGTGCGTCTTTCATGAAGTTGGGATTGGCATAAGACACCGCCACCTGCTCATCCCAATTCTTGGCGACAAGCCCGGCCCACCCAGCCAGCGTCATTGACAAAAATACCAACAACACCAAAACGCATCCTCTGGCAAGCCAACCTGAGAACAAGCGACGCATGGCTTGCGCCCAGAATCCCTGACTTTTGGACATGTTCAAGTCCCTGCTCGAATTCGTCATGTTAGGAACGAACCTTGTGGTGATGCTCGATCGCAGAGCACGCATCCAGAATTCCTGACTTTTGGACATGTTCTGCTCCTACTTGAGTTCAACACGCGGATCAAGCACTTTATAAAGCACATCCACAATGAGGTTGGCAAACATGGTGACAAACGCCACCATGATGGTGATGGCCTTGATGACCGGGAAGTCACTCTTTTCCACTGCGACAATCACTTCGCGGCCAATGCCGGGAATCGAAAAAATCTGTTCAATGATGAACGATCCAACCACCAACCCAGGTAGTGACAGCGCCATATTGGTCACAATCGGAATGGATGCATTTCGCAGCACATGTACGAACATGATGCGATTGTCGCTCACACCTTTGGCGCGCGCAGTACGTACATAATCCTGATTGATCTCCTCCACCACAAATGAGCGATACAACCGCAAACTGGGGGTAATGGCTACAAACAGAATCAACAAGATCGGCAGCCATGCATAAGTCGACAGATTGGTGGCCAAATCATCACCCCACCCCTGCACTGGCGCCCACCCTAGCACCGAACCAAATACCCACTGCCCAACTACCGCATAAAGCAACAAGCTGATCGACATGGATGCCG
Source organism: Chitinivorax sp. B (assembly GCF_005503445.1). Lineage (NCBI taxonomy): Bacteria > Pseudomonadati > Pseudomonadota > Betaproteobacteria > Chitinivorax > Chitinivorax sp. B. The sequence goes on from NZ_SCOH01000009.1 coordinate 25,257, forward strand.
TACAAATGGCCATAACAACACGGTCAGTCAGCGTGCCGCGCACATAGGCAACACCCAGTGCCAATACAACAGCAATGGCCGCTTCCAGCACCCACACTGGTAGCATGATGGTCAGCGTAACGGGCAGTCGTGCTGCCAGCAGTTGACTCACCTGTTCGTTGGTGGTCCAGCTTCGACCAAAATCGAATGTCACCACCTGTTTGAAAAATACCCACAGCTGGACAAACCACGGTTCATCCAGCCCCAGCTCCTTCCGGATGGCAGCGATTCGTTCGGGATTGGGCATCTTCCCGGCCAGAATCTGAGCCGGGTCACCCGCGAAAAAATTGAACAGCAAGAACAGCATCAAAATGACCCCGAGAATGGTCGGGATCATTTGCAGGATGCGTCGTACAAAGTACGCGAACATGTCGATTACCCCTTGTTGCCGGCTTTGGCACTTGCTTGTGCTGTACCACGCTGGCCGGTGATTTCGCGGAAGAAGGCATTCGGGCTGGTCTTGCGGCCCAAGAATTGTTCAACCAGCTTCATCGGGGGAATTTGCCCGCCGTTTTCAAGAATGATAGAACGGTAACGCGCACCGGTTTTGGTATCCATCACGTTGTCGGCATAGCCGGAGAGCATGTCCAACGCCAAAACTTCGGACCACATGTAACCATAGTAGCCAGCTTGATAACCGCCAACCACGTGGCCGAAAGCAGCCGGTGCCATAGTGCCATCCACATGGCCCAGCGGGGTCTGACGCTCACCCTCCACCCACAATTGCATCGGGTCACCGGGGTTGGCTGTGTGCAACGCCATGTCCCACGCGGCATAGAACCGTTGGCGAGCATATTTGACGCCCTGGCCAAAGGTACGAGCGGCATTCATCTTGGCAATCAATGTCTGATCAATCGGCTTGCAAGTTGGGCAGACTTCATTGAACAGTTTGTGGGCTTCCGGACGACGGGCCCATTCTTCATACATCTGGGAGGGTGCTTCGACAAAGTCGCGTTTGACCGATGTGCCGGCATGCATGGCGTAACGCGCCTTAGAGAGGACGCCGTGCATGACATGGCCGAATTCGTGGAACAACGTTTCCAGTTCGTCCTGATCAAAGCCATTACGGTTAAAGTTGGTCACCAGCACCGATACAGGGGTTCGCTTGGCGACGGTGCTGACGCCAAAGGTCGGGAATGCGGCTGCGTGCTTGTACTTGCCGTCACGCGGGAACAGATCCAGATAGAAGCTGGACAGGTATTGTTTGCTCTTAATGTCAAACACGTCATAAGCGCGAACATCCGGGTGCCAGACCTGTTGTTGCTTGTTGGGACGAAATTCCACGCCATACAGCGTACTGGTGACTTTCATCGTCCAGTCGAGGGTTGGCTCGGTCGGGAACTGTGCGCGAACCTCCTGCTGATCCAGGCTGAAACGTGCTTTCTTCAACCGGGTCTCGTAGAAAAGCACGTCCCAGCGGTTCATTTTGGCATTCGGGTCGCCAGTAAATTTGGCCTTTTCCGCAGCCAACGCCGCCACTTCACTTTTTTCCAGCGCTTCCACCCGCGCTTTCACGTCATCCAAGAAACGATTCACCGCAGCCGCGTTGCCCGCCATTTTGCGTTTGAGCGACCAATCGGCGTAATTGTCGTATCCAAACAGGCCCGCCAGCTCTTTACGCAGTGCAATCACTTCCTTCAGCATCGCCAGATTGGCCTCGCCACCACGCTGATTGAAGGCCTCATACATGCGACGGCGAGATTGCTCGTTCTCGCCATAGCTCATGATTGCATCATATTCGGGGTAGTCCAGACCAAACAGGAACCGCCCTTCTGTATCTTTGGCACGTCCTTCCAGCGACTCCTTGGGAACGCCGGCAAGTTCGGCATCAGTGAATGCTAGTTTGGTCTTGTTATCCCGCACGTTTCGCTGAAAATCTTGCGCCAATTTGTCCATCTGGTTGTTGATGGCAGCAACACGTTCCCGTTTTTCTTTAGTCAGGCTGACCCCACGTGCTTCAAATTCGTCCAACATATCTTGACGAGCCAATTTATCGATCGGATCAGCTACTTTCAGCACCTTGATCCGTTCATACAAGGCCGTGCTTTGCATCATTTCGTTCAGGTAGCCGGATATCTTCAGATCGCAGGCTTCCGCTTCCTTGCGGACAGCCTCGTCAGGGCTGGTTTCAGCCAACAGGCCAATCGGGCCGCCAGTATTCTGCAATACGATGTCGACCTGATTTGCAACGAGTAGCGTATTTGCCTTGCTTACCTTGGCAATTGGCAAGGATTCGATTTTTCCAACCAGAGATTTGGTCTCTGCCAGTGCTTTATCGCACAACTTTCCGATTTCGTCCGCCTTTGGCTGTGGAATCGCGCCAGGTAAACCTGCATTGGCGCTGCCCAAAGCAAACAAAGTGGCTAATGCAATCGCAGTCTTTTTCATGTCCTCAATCCTTATTGCTGTTTCTTATACGCCTCGCGCTTGGCGGGGTCGATGTCGTAATACATGAATTTCACGTGATCCACCGGGTGCGTCAGAAAGCCAGTCGCCCAGCTATGTTCCATGTGCGTACGAACACGGTGAACATTGAAATTCCAAGGCGCGTAGGCGGACACAAGTCTAACCATGCGCATCACTTTTTCCTGACGCTCGGGCGAATCTGGCATCTGACTGATTTCACGGTACAAGTCGTCGTATTCTTTCAGCTTGAAGCAGGCGTCGTTACCCTCCCGGCAATTAGGACCGTAGAGCAATTGCAGAAAGTTTTCGACATCCGGGAAATCGGCGCCCCAGGCCGCGCCAGTCAGCTGATACTTGCCATTCTGCTTACGTTGAATTTGATCGGGAAAGGATGTTTTCTCGGTACGCAAGCGTATCTTGATTGCCTTGAACGCCTGTTCCATCAGCTCTTCAAGGTCACGTTTGCCTCCCGCCGTGGTGCCCAGATAAGTGATTTCAAGCGGTTTGCCATCTGGCCGCTCACGATACCCATCGCCATCGACATCTTTGTACCCATAGGTGTCCAAAATGGCATTGGCGCGGGCCGGGTTATAAGCATGAAGTGGGTTCCTGAAATTGGGGTCGTAACCAACAATACCCGGCCCCCACGGGCCACTTGCTTCCATAGCCTGCCCGGACCGAGCCACCATTGCTTCTTTTAGCGTGTTGTAGGTCATGGCAAACGCACGGCGCAATGCGACTTTATCTGGCGTGTAACCCCCAACAACCTCATCTTCCATATTGAACATGTTGTAGGTCAGCTCGGGTTCCAGTACACGGAATGCCTTGATGCCCCTTTTGAGATATTGAGGCTTCAGCTTTCCACCCGGTGCGGATTGCAATGCATATTCAGGACCAACACGGTAGTGAATGTCAGTATCCCCTCTTAGAAACCCTAACCATTGGGCCTGTCCATTCTCCATCACACGTAAGTCAATTCGACCGATCTGCGGCAGTTTCCTGCCCCGCAATTCAGCCATTACCGTTTGATCGACACCCGTTGCATCTACCGGTGGCTCGTAAACCATGCCACGATAGTTAGGGTTGGCGACCAAAACCGTGCGGTGTCCACGTTCCCATTTCTCCAATTGATAAGGGCCGGTGCCAACTGGATGTGCACCGATATCCACTTTTCCATACTTGTCGACCACCTCCTGGGCCAAAGCCGCAGTTGTCGTCATGGCAAGAATGTAGTTGAGGTTGTAATCAGGTTTGATCAGCTTGATTTGCAGCGTATAACGATCCAGCGTCTTCAACCCTTCAACAGGCGTGGACGGGTCAAACCGGCCAGACTTCTTGGATGCTGCCAGCTTTTCATCCAACCCAACAATCTTGCCACGCAACAGCCAGGCATTGGGGCGCTTGGTAGTTGGATCTGTCAAGCGCTGCAAGCTATACAGATAATCCTGTGCGGTCAGCTCACGCTTCTTACCGCCAAAGGCCGGATCATCTGCAAAGTAGATGCCTTTCCTGATGCGGATGGTATATGTCTTTCCGCCATCCGTTACAACAGGCATAGCCTCCGCCGTTTGGGGAACAACACGCGCCGGACGCGACAGATAGTCAAATGTCAGCATCGGTTCCATCATCTGAGCGATGATGATATTGGAGTATTGATCTGAATATTCGGCTGGATCAAATCCGGTTTCAGGTACTTCCAGGCCGAAATAGAGGGTTTTATTCATATCGGCAGACACTGCAGTATTGCAGGTTGCCACGCTTAGAGCAGCTACGGTAAACGAGTTGAACAGCGCACGAGAAAAACGCTGCCAAGTTGTCCGATTGCCACTCCCATGGATTCGTGCGGAACGTGTGGAAGTGTTCATGGCCAAAATGTAGGTTACAGGCAATGAAAAAGGCGGTGGAACCACCGCCCATAGGTGGTGTAGCCAGCTTAAACCGTTGGGCACACCCTTTTTTGGAATTGCCGATCTGGCCGGTAATGAAACGTTCACCGACAACTTGGCAAATTGCCAACTCATCGGCAACCAGCCAGTTGACAGATCGGAAAAGCCAATCGGTCAAACTGGCAGGTATCACCAGACCATAATATTCAGCAACTCTGCCTAGTTAATTGACATCGACGATTTCTTCTTCTTCACCACTTAAAGTGAAGTTCACTTCGTAGACACCAGTATGCTTCTGACCGTCTGCATGGAATTTCCATTGAGCAAGCTTACGCTTCACTTCGTTGGCCAGTACAGAACCGCCAGGGGGCGATTTCTTGATTTCTACTTCAGTGACGTCGCCGTTTTCGTCAATGTGAGCCCAGGCAACCACCAAACCTTGGACATCGTTTTCACGTGCCTTACGTGGGTAATCAATCCCCACTTTCGATTTGGGTGCCAGACCCTTTACCGGCCCCGTATTGACAGGGGTAGGCTTCGCATCAGGCGTCGGGTTACCCACTGCCGGCTTGGATTCGCCCACTGCTGTTGGAACACTCATACCACCAGGGGCAGCGGCGGCATTTTCAACAGGCTTGGGTGCTTCCATCGGAATAGGCGCTTGCTCAGGCTGTGATTGTGGCTTGGGGGCCTCCTGAACCTTTTCGAGAATCTTTTCGACCTCTTTAGGCTTTTCCTCAACGATCTTCTCTGGCTCAGGCGGTGGCGGCGGCTCTTCCTCCACCACATCGACCACTTCCATGATCTGCTCTTTTTCAGCAATATGCTTGCCGGTAGGAGGGAACATGAACACCGCAGAGATGAACGCAATTTCAATCACGGCAGCAATCGCTACGGCTTTGCCAAAGGTCATGCCTTTACCGCTTGAAATATCAGGATCGGCCCAAAGAGGCATGCCAGGTTTTCCCGCAACAGTCATGGCGGTCATCAGGCTCCTCCTGCTTCCTTCTTGGTCGCGATACCGACTGCGGTGATGCCAGCGGCCCGTACATCATCCATCACCGACATCAAAGTCTGCAGAGAAGTCGTCTTGTCTCCCGCAATAATCACTTCCACTTTAGGGGCAGAAGCTTTTTTCTGTTTCAACAATGCGGTGAGCGATTCATGTGTGTGAGCCTGATTGTCCACAAGAATGGAACCATCCTCCTTCACACCGACTGCCACTTTGACCGGCGGCTGCATGGTGGTTGCCGTCTTGGACGAAGGCAACTGAAGTGTAATGCCCGCGCCTTCCATCATCTTCAAGGTTACCACCATGAAGAAGATGAGCAGGAACATCATGATATCGATCAGCGGGATCACTTCGATCCGCGCCTCCTTATGCTCCAGGTAACGTCCCGCACGCATGATCAGGCACCTTGTGCTGCAACGTTAGTACCGCTGGCAACATTCGATGCAGCCGCTTTTTTACCTTGCAGAACCGCGTGATCGACACCACCGCCGTGCAAACGGTTGATCAACATGGTCTTGACCAGTTCAAGCTGGTTAACGGTCAAGCGGATGCGTTTATTGAAGTAGTTGAGGAAGCCGACTGCAAAGATCGCGATCAGCAGACCGCCTGCAGTAGCAATCAGGGCGTGGCCAATACCACCCGTGATAGCGTTCGGGTTCGATACACCATGGTTACCGATCGCACCAAACGCTTGAATCATACCAATTACCGTACCAAACAAACCCAGCAACGGCCCGAGGGTCACGCCAGTGTCCAATACCCACAAATTCTTATCAAGTTTCGGCAATTCCCACAGCAACGCTTCTTCGATATGGCGTTCCATGTCTTCTGCACTTTCGCCACGGGAAGCAACAGCAGCCTTTACTACATTGGCTTGCGGGGAACCTTCATAGTGCTTTGCAACCTGCTGCAGTTGCTCAACACTTTGATACTTCACCAACAGGATGTCATGCTCAATTGCATCACCAATCTTGACGACTTTGGCGATATACCACCAACGTTCAATAATTACAGCCAAACTGATCAACAGTACCAATGCCAGAACCGGCACCAGACCACCAGAAAGTACACTTACCTCGATAATGAAATCCAGCATGTTATCTACTCCTAAGTTTATGGGTTGCTGCAAAAACTGCTGCCACCCGCTGGTGGGTGGCGAGCATGAATTTTTAGAATTTTAGAGTATCACAAACCCTCATGCATTAGAACTTATATGATGCCGAACCATAAAAAGTTCTACCTAACGGATCGGTATATCGATTGTCAAATCCCAACTGATGACCGCCCTGCGTCTTAATGGTAAACGGGGGGCGAGCATTGGACAGATTCTTTATACCAAGTGTCAACTCCAGCGACTTGATACCGGTATATCTGGTTTGCCAATCATAAGTACGATAACCACTGACATAGCGGGTCAACTTGTAAGTCTGCCCGGTTGCCAAATTATCAACGTCCTGTGGCTGATCCCAATACCCTGATTTGTAATTAATTGTCAGCGTATTGGCAAATTTACCAACATCCCAAGTATTAATCAATTTGCCTGAGAAATTGAAAGTGACCGCCGAATCGTTATACCGACCAAGGTTGGTGAAAAATCCATCTCCAGGCGTGCGTTCATACCTATTCTTGAGCATGTAGGTGGCAATCAGCTGACTACCAAAACGACCAATCCCCGTATTGAATGAGACTTTTGAGTCAAAATCGACACCACGTATCTTTTTATCACCTAAGTTATTGTTTTTTAGTAGTATTGCTAGATTTGTCGCTTTTGACAATGGATCAGTATATAGGACATACAGGTCACGATACTTATCCCCATTCCCCATTACAACATCTTCTTGAATTTGCCCAATTGTATCTTTTAATCTGACATTCCAAACATCCAAACCCAGAGAAACGTTTGAATTAGGTTCGAAGCGGAAGCCAATTGTCCATTGCTGTGTTTTCTCTGGCTTGAGGTCCGGATTACCAGCAACATAGACATTATATTGCGACCCAGGCGGTTGACAGTATTGCGCCAAAGGATCAGATGCAGTGAATGGGCAATTATATGTTCCACCAGTCACCCCAAATAGTTGCCTTACGTCCAACATTTGTGCAACCGATGGCGCCTTGAAACCACTTCCGACTGATCCACGGAAAAGGAGACTATTGACAGGTTGAAACCGAGCCGACACTTTGTAGTTTGTCGAGCCACCGATTTTCTGATATCGGTCATGCCTTACTGACCCCGTCAACTCCAAATTTTTGATCACTGGTGCCGCAATTTCCGCAAATGTTCCCCAGGCGTTTCGGTTTTTATCCCAACCAAGATCCTGAGAATCATCACCAGCAATACCATTTGTTACTCCTTGCGCCAGTTCACTAGGAGTATATTTTGTACCCTCACGCCACGCATTCACCCCAACACCAAGTTGAACAGGGCCACCTCGGGCCTCCACTATCTCTCTTGACCCATGTAGATCAAAGAAAGTCAAGGAGCTTTCCCTTTCCTTGAATACACCTTTGGATAGCGAATTTGCAATTGCCGCAGCGCCTGTAGGAGTCTGACTACCCGGCTCTACAAAAGGGTTGATGGCACCAGCGCTTAATGCTGCATCCAGTTCATTCCGTTTTAACCAACCGGAAAGATGGGTTTGAGTCCATTCATTGGTTGAATGCGTAAGAGAAGAAGTATAGTCCCAACCGACAATGGTACCTCTTAGCCCTAAATTCAGATGTTTAGCGATGTTCTCATCTTCAGTGGTTCGATGTCCGGCATCTGAAGCACGCCACCGAGCACTGACATCGCCCGTTGCGCCCAGTGATTGCGCAACACCATAAAATGGCGATGTAGTAGGAACAGGAATGTCAACTGGAGCAGGGGCAATTCGAGAGGTAATGACATATTTTGAATACATCGCATCAGCGAACAATGTATGTTTGTCACCCAATGCCTTGGTTAACGTGACCAGAAAATTGTCACGCTTTGCTTCTGGGAAAATTTCAATCGTACTGGTGTAGTCGAAGTAGCAGGCTGTACCCACCTGCTGATGAGCTGAAGGACATGTCCCGTTTGCAGCCAGATAAGGATTTTGAAGTACTCCATTGATCAAAACGTTAGCTGGAACACTACGTGTTGAGCCATTGAAAAACTCGTGAGGTTGACCTTCATGGTCAAACTTCAGGATACCGGTCTTAGCATAATCCCGATCGGTCGCTTTCAGTTGCCTTGTCTGGTCATGGCTAAATGCTGCCATGATATTGAAGCCCTGCGTTTCAAGGTCACCAAACCCCTTGGTCACGGAAAAACGTGTTTCACCACCGCCATCTCCTGATGGACGGGCAGCTGAAATGGAAATATCTCCCGATGTCTGATTGTTTCGTAATATGAAATTGATCACACCAGCCACGGCATCTGAGCCATAAAGCGCAGATGCACCATCTGTCAGCACCTCGACACGCTCAACGGCCGCCAGTGGGATTGTGTTCAAATCAATACCGGCCAATGCACCGGTCATTTCCTGGCCTGCGAACGTTGCGACACGCCGGCCATTCAACAATACCAATGTGCGGGTCTCACCAACATTATGAATTGAAGCGCCTGCAAAGCCGTTGCCACCGCCACCGGCCGACTCCGAAACCGCGGTAAATCCTTGAATAGCTGGTAACTTTTGAATGAGCTCAGTGACAGAGGTCGCCCCTGTCTTCTCAATCTCACTTCGCTTCATCACCTGAACAGGTATTGCCCCCTCTTTAGCAATACGCTTGATGCTAGATCCCGTAACTTCGATTCTCTCTGCTTTTTTTGGTGTTTCTGCTTCTTCAGCGAATACAACGGGGCTGACTATCCCCCCTACATATCCAATCGCTGCTATCGCACACGCCAAGCGCTTCTTCTTCATATCAAGCCGTCCCCTCTCTTTTGAGATCATTTTTGTAGTGATACTACGTACGGGTTTTCCTGTACGTCGCGCGTAAGGTAACAAAAAAAATGCATGCTGAAAAACGTAACTTATGTTGCATTGCACACAAAAATGCATGCAAATTTACTTAAGCAACACACATGCCAAGAGAGGAACAACCAAACATTATTTAATTCGAATTTAGAGAAAAATACAGAAAATCATTTTCTATCATTAACTTAAACAAGTACCAATTAACGGAGTCACCTTATGTCCGAACGCACCAAAATAATGCACAAATGTCATATCGCGAGTACCGACGGCCTTCATGGCATTTTTATAAGCAATTCCTATCAAAATTAGGCATAAAATTGCTTTCTTACGAGTTTTTCCGTGCTGCAATATCAGCATATTCTCCATATGACCGATCCGTTGCTGACCAAACATCGATCGAATTCAGCAGGGAGCAAATTAGAGCGGTGGCTGAGATACGCAAAAAAGCAGGTGGCATAACATGCCACCTGCTCCAACTTTACAGCCGGTAAAACGGCGCCAACATTCAGATCCAGTTATTTGAACTTGTAATTCACAGCACCATAGAAGAAACGACCTCTTGACGAGTACAATTCAGCAAAACCCATTTGGGTGTTTGCATTGCTGCTTGCGTTTGTGATAGAGAATGGCGGCATTCTGTCCGCAATATTCTTCACGCCCAAGTCGAGTTTCAGCCCTTTGATCCCTGTATAACTACCAACCAAGTCGATTTCAGTATGGCTTGCAATCTGACGGGTAGTTGGGCTTATGCCATTCGCAACAGTCGGTAGCTTACTTGTATCGTTTAACCCGCTAACGGTACGGAACGCCGTCGTAACCGACCAAGTACTGGCGTCAAATCCGACGGTAAAGGTATTTCTCCAGCGTGCGGTAGGTGTTGTGCCATATACACCTGTTAAGTACTCAAAATCACCATTGCCTCGACGTTGCTTGATATAGCGGTAATAGGTGACGGCATCTCTAAAGGAAACGGTACCCAAGGCCGTTTTGAACCGCAGCGACAAGTCAGCATCCAGTCCACGGCTCTCCATTTGCCCGATGTTCCGCAATGGTGTAAATACAACCGGCCGTCCCGTTTGTGCATCCGTGCCAATTTGCCCTTCAAGCATTGCTTCGGTCTCAGATGGCGAAGTGATGGCATCACGTTGCTGAATTGCCCACCAATCCACAGACCCGGAGAACGGCCCCGCATCCAACACCACACCAATATTGAAGGTCTTACCCTTCTCTGGTTTCAGATTCGGGTTTGCGCCACCAACATTGAACCCTTGGACTTCGCAAGTAGCTGGTAAACCCAGTGCTCCACATTGCTCAGGACCATAGAAATCCGTAGCACCTTGCTCAGGGGCACCATATAGCTGCTTCAAACCAGGCATCTTGAAACTGGATGTGTAAGAAGAGCGGAACAATAGATCCTTGGTAGGACGGATACTGACAGCCACTTTAGGTGATGTTTTGGAGGCTGTCGGATAATGGTCGTAGCGCAAGGCGGTCTGCAATTCAACCATTTTGCTGATAGGCAATGCCAATTCACCAAACACGGCATAGGCTGAACGTTTCGCATCAGCAGACGCCTGTTGAATACCCCCCAGTACACTACCACTGGTTGTTAATTCATCTGGCCGATCGCTCAGCTTTTCAGTCCAACGGGAGACCCCTGCTGCATAACCAAGTGCTCCACCTGGCAACTGAAATGCCTCCCCAGAGAACTTCGCATCCAGCGTTGTCAAATCAAATGTACCTTCTCGTCTCGGCGAAACTTTGAGGCTCTCAACGAGTGCAGGGTCATTGGTTTGTGATGTACCATCGATTCTCCCTGCCGCTGTTTCAGCTTTGAAACGCTTGCGATCAAGATAATTGCTATCCTGGTTTACAACCTTGTTCCGCCCTTTTGACGCAGAGACTGACCAGTCAATGCTACCTACAGCACCATCCAGCCCCAACACAAATTGCGAAGTTGTACTCTTTCGATCGCTGATGCGTGGCCCTCCTTGCAAGAAACGACCAGCATAAAGGGTACCATCCGGTAGAACAAACGTATCAGGCGCAGGGTGTGCCTCAAAGTGATCCTTATTTTGAGCCAAGACGATTTGCGCGCTACCTTTGATTGCCTCGGTAATCTTTAATGACCCAATGGACATAAAGGAGGTACGATCCGCACCGTTATATGCTGTCAGCAATTCAGCATTGAAGTCATACTTACATGCATCATTGTACATTTCCGGAGGGCATGGTTTGATGGTTTCCCCCGTTGGCTGAAAATCAGGACCCAGTTTATTGCCATAAGGAGAAGAGACACTTCTGCGGTCCGGTCCACCAAAACGGCGGAAATCTACCGATTTTGAAATTTCACGATCTTTCCGCAGAATCGGATCACGCTTAAACACATCCAATGCGGCAAATACATTGAAACGCTGTTCGTCAAAATCACCAAAACCGCCTGAAATTGTTGCACCCTTTTCGGTGCCATCGTGACGGCTTGATGTGCCAAAGCGAACACCAACATCCCCACCTTGATAGTTCTTTTTCGTGATGAAGTTCACGACGCCCGCTACCGCATCCGCACCATAGATGGCAGAACCGCCATCTTTGAGGATTTCTACACGTTCAATTGCAGATACCGGGATCATATTGATGTCAACCGCATCCCCAGCACCAGAACTATCCGCAATAGCACTTCTAGGCAATCGCTTGCCATTCAACAGTACCAGCACTTGATTCTCAGACATACCGCGCATACGGACACTTGCTTTACCTGAACCAGCTGGACTATTACTTGCCAATTCACCTTGATCAAAAATATCAATGGTCGACAACGACTTCAGCAATTCGTTGACCGTGGTAGCCCCTGTCTTTTCGATCTGTTTCTTGGTCACAGTTTCGACTGGTGCAGGCCCTTCCTTTGAAACCCGCTTGATACTTGACCCAGTCACTTCAATGCGTTCGGTTTTCTTTGGCTGCTCATCAGCAGCCCATACAGAAGTTGCAAGTCCAATACTCGCTACCGCATACGCTAGGCGTGTCATTTTCATGCTAGCTGTCTCCCTCTCACAAACTCATTAATTCGCGATTTTCTTAGAAGTCGGCCTTAGCCGACCCGGCATACGTTAGCAAGAAACAACTGAAGAACGCGAGTCTCCTGATAAGTCAATTGAGGGATGCAGCGACTTGCTCATGTCAAGTTCGATATTTGCTTACTGCCCAACAACCACTGGATTTCCCTTAGAAAACCGACAAAAAGCGAGTCCAATCACATTTAATTTCATTAGCTTATAAAATATTAACATTTAATAATAAACTAATTATCAAAATACGAAATAATGCAGTATTGAGATTTTTCATTACTGAAAATGTTCAAAAATTAAGCTGAATCTATATAAAAAAACAGTAAAAAATGTTGCACTTATACAACATTCCCAACATTTTATATAATCAGCGGGCTTAAAAACGGTGTTTTCCATGCTGAAACGATAACCATTCGCCTATCGCGCAGCCATGCCTGATTGAGATAAAGTCACAGATCCACATTCAGTGTTCACGCAGCCATGACTTCTTCTCCCCGATCCATCTTGATCACCGGCTGTTCTTCCGGCATTGGCCTTGCCACGGCCAAAGGACTGCATGCACGAGGGTGGCGAGTGTTTGCCACCGTTCGCCAACCAGATCAGGTCGCCATGCTTGAGCAGGCTGGATTGATTCCAATGTTGTTGGATCTTGTCGATTCCGAAAACATTAAAAAGGTATGTGGTCAGGTATTGGACATGACTGATGGCAAGCTGGATGCACTATTCAACAATGCTGGATTTGGTCAACCCGGTGCGGTTGAAGATCTACCCCGGATGGCCATCCGCGAACAGTTTGAAGTCAATCTGTTTGGACCGTTGGAACTGACCAATCACCTATTACCCATCATGCGTCAACAAGGACACGGGCGTATTGTTTGGAATAGCTCGGTGCTTGGTTTTGCGGCCATGCCCTATCGCGGTGCATACAATGCCAGCAAATTTGCCATGGAAGGCTTGGTGGATACGCTCAGACTGGAACTGACCGGTAGCAACATTCACGTATCATTGATTGAGCCCGGTCCCATTCTGAGTAGATTTCGTGACAACGCCTTCCAGGCCTTTCAACGAAATATTCAGCGTGACACCAGCTTTCATCGAATGGTTTATGACGAAATGGAGGCGAGATTGAAGAAGACAGGAGCAACTTCAGGTTTTACTTTACCTGCAGAAGCCATTCTGTCACCGCTTTTGCATGCACTGGAAAGTAAGCCCCCCAAGGCACGCTACCGGGTGACCACACCCACCAAGCTGTTTGCAATAGCCAGACGCCTGCTACCTACACGATGGCTGGATGCCCTATTGTTAAGGGCATCAGGTGGTGAGAAACCACCGACATGTCGATGAATGCAGCTAGGGCCTAGGTGCGGTATAATTCAAAGATCTGCATTCATCACCTCGCAAGGTAACGTCATGGCAATTGATCGCGAGTATGTTTCCGAATTTACTCAATTCATGAGGGGCTATCTGGAGCAAAATCCGGAAGTCAAAAAGTCGCAACTGGAAAACCGCGCCACGTGGTGGGATCGGGAGCTGGACCGCGAACTGTATCGTCGTTTCGACGAATCCCGCGTCAAACAAAAACCTTATGTCTATCAACCGGATTGATCAGCTATCGGGTTGATTGTATAGGGGACTAAGATGAACGGCGCACAATGCGCCGTTTTCTTTAAACAACACCATCGCCAAAGCGTGCCGACCAAATCCAGCAAAGTGCTTGAAACCAAGCGTACCCTGCAAGTAGTACAGAAACATGGCAAAGTGGTGTGGCACAATACAGTATCAGGATTCCGATTCATTGATCCGGCCAAGTGAAGTTTTAACGTAAAAGAATACAAGGCCTTGTTTTAAAATAAGACAGATTAAGACAAAGTCAGGCCAGTTCAATAGTTGTGATGAAGGAAGCCATCATGCGCTTTGCTGTTTTGTCCGATATTCATGGCAACCTGCCCGCCCTGACTGCTGTCCTGGCTGACGTGAAACGGCGCGGCATCACGCAATGGATCAACCTGGGCGATATCCTGTCTGGCCCCTTATGGCCGCGCGAAACGGCAGAATTATTGATGACGTTGGCTGTCGTCACCATTCGTGGTAACCATGAACGCCAGTTACTGGCTTGTGCTGCCCAACCGGGCAATCCGTCAGATCAATATGCCTTCGAGTCCCTGGATACACGCCACCTGACTTGGCTGCGCAACCTGCCCGCCACGTGCTGGCTGGCGCCCGATGTATATTTATGCCACGGGCAGCCAACGGATGACCTCAACTATTTGCTGGAAGATGTTGAGCATGGCATGACCGTCGTACCGCCCAATGAAACACTGATGGAACGAATCAGTGGTGTGAAAGCCAGCCTGGTTTTGTGTGGCCACTCCCATCTGCCGCGCATCGTGCAATTGACCAACGACATGCTGCTCGTCAATCCCGGCAGTGTAGGGCTACAAGCTTATGATGACGATGCCATCGCCCCACACCTGGTGCAAAACCACAGCCCACATGCTCGCTATGCCATTTGCGAACGGCAGGATGAACACTGGCTGATCAGCCAATGCGCCATACCTTACGACTGGGACGCTGCAGCACGTCAGGCAGAACATAATGGCCGACCCGACTGGGCGTACTCATTACGAACCGGGCGGGCGACCTTTCCATCCTGATCAACTCACGACAGCGGTTCAATTCCTGGCAGGGTCTGAAAACACACGGCCTGCATTGTGGCCAGAAAGTCAGCCAGATAGGCACGATTGGTATCCTGGCTGCGAATCACGCCGTACAAACACCCCCATAAACCATGATCGGAAATCGGCCGCGCCGCGATATACCCCCGTTCCACATAGCCTTGCACTGCCCATGCGGGTAATGCAGCCATACCACGCCGGCTGGCCACCAGTTGCAGAATGGCAACCGTCAGCTCACTGGTACGGCGCTTGGGCGTAATGCCAGCAGGTTTCAGTATCTGCCGGATCACATCCAGCATGTCGTCCGGCACAGGGTAAGTGATCAGAGTTTCATCGGCAAAATCCTGTGGCTGCAACACTGGCTGCGCTGCCAATAGATGGTCATTGGCCACCAGCCCGACAATCTCATACTTGAATAACGGGTGATACTGCACCGACTGTTCACTGTCATCCCGGTCGGATACTACAGCCAGATCTGCCCGGTCTTCCAGCAACAGCCCGACCGGGTCGGCATGAAAGCCCGACACAATGTCCAGCTCCACTTCCGGCCAGGCGGCACGGAATCGGTCCATCGCAGGCATCAGCCAGTCAAAACAGGTGTGGCATTCCACCGCAATTCGCAACTGCCCCGCCTGCCCTTCCAACAATCGGGCCAGATCACGATCCGCGGCCGCCACCATCGGCAACACCAATGTGGCCAACTGTAATAAACGCTCACCTGCAAGCGTCAATTTCAATGGCTGGGTCTTTCTGTCAAAAAGCTCCAGGTTGTAATGGGATTCCAGCGCTTTGATCTGGTGCGACACCGCCGATTGTGTCAAATGCAGCCGCGCCCCCGCCCGCGATACCGAGCCCGTTTCGGCAATGGCTTGAAAGGTACGCAGATGGCGGATTTCGATGATGGATTGAGTCATGAATGAATTCGATGCAAATCATAAAAATAATGAGATTGAATCATATCCACTCCACCATCATCATGCAAACCACTCATACAAAAAGGGGCACATGATGACAATGATTCATACGCTGGGTTTCCCGCGCATTGGCGCACAACGTGAACTGAAACATGCCGTCGAAACCTATTGGCGCGGCGAAAGCAGCACCGATTCACTTCAGCAAACCGCCATCACGCTTCGCAACCAACATTGGCAATGGCAACGTGAAGCTGGGCTGGACTATGTCACCGTAGGTGATTTCGCCTTTTACGACCAAGTGCTCAACCACATCGCGTTGTTTGGCTGCGCACCCAAGCGCTTCGGCTTTGGCTCGACTGTTAACTTGGACCAGTACTTCCAGCTTGCGCGGGGCAATACCGACCAGTTCGCGCTGGAAATGACCAAATGGTTCGATACCAACTATCACTATCTGGTACCGGAGTTCCACGCCAACACTACTTTCGAATTGGATGCCAGTTGGCTACTGGATGAATTGACACAAGCACAATCCGGTGGCCATCGCGCCAAGCCCGTGCTGATCGGCCCATTGACCTTTCTGTGGCTGGGCAAAGCCAAAGGTCATGGTGATCACGCCAATCACCAGCACGCCGACTGCTGCGACCATGTGCTGCAGGCAGATGCCTTCGACAAATTACAGCTGCTGGATCGCTTGTTGCCCGCCTACGTCAATCTACTGGAAACGCTGGCCGCACAAGGCGTCGACTTAGTGCAAATTGACGAACCAGCGCTGGTGCTGGACCTGCCGCCAGCATGGCTAGATGCCTATGATGCCGTCTACAACACCTTGGCTGCCGTGGGCCCGAAGCTGTTACTCAGTACCTATTTCGGTTCGGTCGCCAACCATGCCGATCGTCTGCGTCGGTTGCCCGTAGCCGGCCTGCATCTGGATCTGGTCCGCGCGCCAACACAACTTGCTGCATTTACCGAGAGCTGGCCGGTCGACAAGATTCTGTCCATTGGTGTCATTGACGGTCGTAACATCTGGCGTACCGATCTGGATCGCTGCCTGGAAATCTTGGCACCGTTACGTCGCCAACTGGGTGACAGGCTATGGCTGGCCCCCAGCTGCTCCCTACTACATGTGCCGGTAGACTTGGCACAGGAAGCCAAACTGGACACGGAGCTAAAGAGCTGGTTGGCCTTTGCCAAGCAGAAACTGAATGAGCTGTCCGTGTTGAAACGCGCACTCGACCTGGGCCGCACCGCAGTACATCAAGAGCTGCAAGCCAGCCGCGCAGCACTGGATGCCCGTGACACCAGCCCGCGCATTCATAACCCAGCAGTGGCCGCCCGCATGGAAGCCATCACTAGCCATGATGACCGCCGCCAATCCACTTACGAGGCACGCCACCCACTACAACGTGATCGCCTGAAACTACCCTTGCTGCCGACGACGACCATTGGCTCGTTCCCGCAGACTGACGGTATCCGTCGCGCCCGCGCAGCTTTCAAGCGGGGAGATTTGAACGACACAGCCTACCATGACGCCATGCAGGCAGAAATCCGCCATGCAGTAGCACGCCAGGAAGCCCTCGGATTGGATGTATTGGTACATGGCGAAGCAGAGCGCAATGACATGGTCGAATACTTCGGCGAACAACTGGCCGGCTTTGCCTTTACCCAACTGGGCTGGGTGCAAAGCTATGGTAGTCGTTGCGTGAAGCCGCCGATCATCTTTGGCGACGTATCACGCCCGCAGCCCATGACTGTGGAATGGAC
Organism: Chitinivorax sp. B; assembly: GCF_005503445.1. Lineage (NCBI taxonomy): Bacteria > Pseudomonadati > Pseudomonadota > Betaproteobacteria > Chitinivorax > Chitinivorax sp. B. Next base: position 42,953 of record NZ_SCOH01000009.1, read on the forward strand.
ACGTTACGCACAAAGTCTGACCACTCGACCGATGAAAGGCATGTTGACCGGCCCGGTCACCATTCTGCAGTGGTCTTTTGTGCGCGACGATCAGCCACGCAGCCAAACTGCCACCCAGATCGCGTTGGCAATCCGCGATGAGGTAGTGGACCTGGAAACCGCAGGGATCGCTGTCATCCAGATTGATGAACCCGCATTCCGAGAGGGGTTGCCACTGAAACGTACGGACTGGCCGGCTTACCTGGATTGGGCAGCTCGAGCGTTCCGCCTGTCTGCCAGTGGTGTACGCGATAACACGCAGATCCACACGCATATGTGCTATTCGGAATTCAACGACATACTGCCGGCCATTGCCGCACTGGATGCCGACGTGATCACCATTGAGACCTCACGCTCAGACATGGAACTGTTGGATGGCTTTGGCGAATTTGCCTATCCGAACGAAATTGGACCTGGCGTATATGACATCCACTCGCCACGCATTCCCAAGGTCGAAGAAATGACCCGCCTGCTGCGCAAGGCCGCAGCTGTCATCCCGGCTGAAAGGCTGTGGGTGAACCCGGATTGCGGTTTAAAAACCCGTGGCTGGCCAGAGGTGGAGGCAGCCCTGAGCAATATGGTATCGGCAACCACCATGTTGCGCGAAGAGCTATCTGTAACCGCTTGAGCCGGGTCATCACACTGACCCTCTGTTAGCAAATTAGATCAGGGCAGCCATCAGGCTGCCCTTTTCACTTCAGGACAGATAGCACACAGTCAGATAACAATCTGAGCCACTCAGTGACCTTTGTGCAAGGTGTCCGGGTCAACGTCGATCGGCTCAACCTTCACTTCCACCCTCACCTCGCCCGCCTGTTTGAAACGTAAAGTCAGCGGCAATTTCTCACCCTGTACCAGTGGCTTCTTCAAACCCATCAACATGATGTGATAGCTATGGGGCTTCAGCAGTGCTTGCCCGCCGGCCGGCACATCCACTTGCGATACCTGCCGCATGCGCATCACGCCATTGTCGTTGACATGATTGTGGATCTCTACCTTGTCAGCCAAGTCCGGATTGCTGGCAGACAACAAGGCATCTGCGGCTTTGCTGGGATTCGTGATCTTCAGGTAGATGGCGCCAGTCTGTGTACCCGGTACGGAAGCACGTGCCCATGGGTGATCGATGTCCAGGCCGCCATGTTTGAATTCATGGGCCAATACGACATTGGTCAATAACATGGCAGACAACGGGATCAGAAAACGTGCTTTCATCAGACAAACCCTTTCATGAGGTCGACCCGATATGCTGGCACTGAGCCATCATATCGAGGATGTTCAATTCGAACCGCCAACAGTGCCCGTCATTACCGACGACAATGACCCATCGTGCTGATGAGCGCCGCTGGCATGTAAACACGGCATATCGGCTGCGGGCCGATCGCCAACACAACACCAATTACGATGAAAAGTCAGGCAAATGAAACAGGTGGGGCGCGCCCAGGCGGTGGTGCAGCAGGGTCATTGTGAACACGGCGAACCGCGCCGTTGTTGCCAGGTACCCATTGCAGGGTGATGCCACGGTCGACACTGTCCAGCCACGTGTCAGGCTCAGGCAAGGTCAGATGGTGCTCAAGATGCTGACACAGCGGGCAACTCTGATTGATCGCCTTGGCTGGTTCAGCAGGCTTGCCGCCTGGCGCGTTCGCCAGCAAGGACGCGATCTCTGGCGTGATCTTGCCGCAGAAGGCATAGCCACCGCCTTCGCCCATTGGCATCGTGCCGTGCAGAAACGGCATCAAAACATGCAGCAGGACCGCACATAAGGCAAGCCAGCGACTCAAGTTTCGACGAACAAGATGCATAGGGCCGGGGAGTGTAAAAAGGTGGCGATGATTTCAACGGCCGATTATATGCAGCCCGCGCCGCGCCTACAATCGATCAGTGAAATCCCGATACATCGCAGCTTGCCTGAAAAGCTGCACAAGCCGACAATCACCTCATTCCACCTAAGGATGTAACTACATGAACAAACGAGAACTCGAAGACGGCATTGTGACCGATCTTTCCAACCGGATGAGTTACGGCGGCTATTTGTGCCTGGATGACCTGTTAGCCTACCAAAAGCCACTGTCGAACCCACCTCACCATGATGAAATGCTGTTCATCATCCAGCACCAGACGTCGGAACTGTGGATGAAACTGATGTTGCATGAGCTGCGAGCGGCATTGCAATTCGTTCAACAAGACACGCTCGGCCCGTGTTTCAAGAGCTTGGCACGGGTTAAACAGATTCAGCGCATCCTGTTCGAACAGTGGGCCGTGCTGGAAACCCTCACCCCATCGGAGTACATGGAGTTCCGCGATGTACTGGGTAATTCATCAGGTTTCCAGTCCCATCAATATCGATCCATAGAGTTTTTACTGGGCAACAAGAACGAGCGAATGCTGGAAGTGTTCCGTCACGAGCCGGACAAATATGAATCGCTGAAGGCCATTTTGCATGCACCTAGCCTATATGACGAGTTCCTGCGCCATCTACAGCGTCAGGGCTTACCTGTGCCAACCACCTGTATCGAACGCGACTGGTCACAACCTTATGAACGCAATCCAGCGCTGATCCCGGTGTTCAAAACCATCTATGACAACCCGCGTGAACATTGGGAAGCCTACGAGATGGCGGAAAAACTGGTCGATGTGGAAGAGTATTTCCATCTGTGGCGATTCCGCCATATGAAGACGGTTGAACGTGTCATCGGCTTCAAGATGGGTACCGGTGGCTCCAGCGGTGTCAGTTTCCTGAAGCGCGCATTGGAGCTGACCTTCTTTCCGGAACTACTGGATGTCCGTACGGAGCTGGGCAAATGATTGCGGATTACCTGACCCACGCCATCAATGCCATGGGGGATGGCCCCTTGACCGAAGCGTCAATCCATCAACACCTTGCGCCACTGTTCTCGCAAGTGCTGTCGCGTGATGAGATCTATCTGGCCAACCACTCTTTGGGGCGCCCGCTTGATCAAACCATGCACGACGTGGCGGAAGCCATCAGCCTGTGGCAGCATCGGCTGGATAGCGCCTGGGAACCCTGGCTGGATGAACAAACAGCGTTTCGTCAACGTGTTGCCATGCTGATCGGGGCCCCCCGTCCCGATTGCATCGTGCCCAAAACCAGTGCTGGCCAGGGCTTGCGGGCGGTATTGAACAGCCTGAGTGGCTCAGTCAAAGTGGTCAGCACACGAGGCGAATTCGACTCCATCGATTTTATCCTCAAGCAATACCGCGAACAGGGGCATATCCGCCTGAACATGGTTGAGCCAGATCAGGATGGCTTGTTTCAAGCTGACGACATCAAAGCTGAAATTGATACCGACACCAAGTTGGTAGTCATTTCGCAGGTCATGTTCATGACGGGGCAAGTCATATCCGAGCTGACATCCATCATTAACCATGCTCATGCCAATGGGGCGCAGGTACTGATCGATGCCTACCATGCAGTCGGCGTCATTCCGGTAGACGTCACCGAGCTGGATTGTGACTATCTGATTGGTGGCAGTTACAAGTACTTGCGCGGCGGGCCCGGTGCCTGTTGGCTGTATCTTGCACCCAAGGTGCTGGCACAGCACAGCACCACGCTGGATACAGGCTGGTTTGCCAAACATCAACCATTTTCCTACGCTCGCCCGGATACACCAGCATTTGGTCCTGGTGGCGATAGTTGGCTGGAGTCCACTCCACCTGTGCTGACCTGGTATCAGAGCCGGGCTGGTCAGCAACTGGCGTTGGGCATTGGCGTGGATCGCCTGCGTACCTACTCTTTACAACAACAGCGCGAGCTGAAAGCAAGGCTTCGGATCCTGGGTGTGTATTGCGAGGGTGGCGATGAAAACCATGGGGCTTACTTGACCATTCGTCACCCGCAGGCTATTGATTTGTCATTGAAGTTAATGAAAAAAGGCATCAACACTGATGCCAGGCTGGACCGCCTTCGGCTATGTCCTGATCTGCTCAATACCAGTGAGGAACTCAGCCGGGCCAGTGACATCATTGCAACGGTTTTGAAAGAAGGGACTTGATAATTGGCGAGGTGATCACATATGAAGAGATGTCATCCCTTTATTTGTATTCAAACTCGCCATGAAAACGCCGCTGCGCTCCGATATTCTGGTCAACCTCAACCGGGCCGACCTGATTCAGTTCAACGATGAACTGGTGCGGCCTGATTACATCCTGGTTCCGGACGAAGACTGCCGGCGCGATGATATCGTGATGGAATGTACGGTCAACGGTCAGTCAGTCGACTTCACCGTGGAAGATTTCGTCAATGCAGAAAGCCTGGACGATGGTGGCTATCTGGTCAAACATCGTGGTGTAGTCAGGTTTCTACAGGTCGCATCCATCCATTAAAGCAATTACCAAGCTGTTCAGTTGCGTCAGGCCAAATACCGGACCAACAAGGATACCGTTCCCGTCTATACTAAGCAGGTGGCCGATCGACACCCGGTCGGCATCATTTGGACGATTGATATTCCTCGAATGGCTCACATGAAGCATGCCCGTATAGTTTTGTCACTGCTTCTGCTTGGTTCGATCTTGGCAGGTTGCAAGCAACAATCCGGTTCGTATCAAATCGACAACAATAGTTCGTTTACCTTGTTGCGGGTGAAAAAATACATCTGGAGTAAGGACTGGGAGCGGTGGTTGCTGGTTTCGCGAATGCCGGATTGCCAACGCAAGTACCCACTGCTGGACGAATCGGAATTCGAGGAAATCAAGCTCTATCAGGTGGATGAAGGGCTATATGAAGTGAAGGACGGCTCTGTTGCTTACTTAGCGGATCTGAACAATTGCGCAATGGCCGAGCAACCTAAGCGTACCAAGCCAACAGGTACCTTGATCGGTACGTTCAGCGATCCGAAAAAAGATCGTATTCCATTTGTCGCCAAGCCTGCTAAAGGCACACCTGCTGAATAGTCAGTCGCCTCTGGCTGTGACATCCCAATAAACCAGTCACCATTACCTACACGACAGGCAAGGGCGGCAGACCATGACCGGCACGCGCTCGATTACATGCTTCCGCATATTGGCCAATCTCAGCCAATGGCGCAAATTCATGACAAGGCGAAGGCCGTTCAAGATAGATACCACATGATACGGACTGGCCAATCACCCCAATCCGTGCAATGCAGCGAGGCCGAACATAATCGGTCCCTCTCAGACGGGCCGTCGAACCGATTTCAGGTACCGCAAGCCTGTCAGGTACGCAGCCACCTTCACTTTCCAGCTCCGAAACATGAAAACTGACACGGAATGCGGCACAACATACGCCACACGACAAACAGACTGACACATTGCCCTCCAACAGGCATGACAAAGTCATTGCAGAAAATCAGTATTCCCTAATATCATAACCTATTCATATCAGTTCAATAGGTTCTACCCATGACACAACATCTCGTCCGCACAGCTGTGATGATCGCCTCCCTATTTGCCTTGACGGCCTGCGGCGGCGGTGGGGGTGGGGATGACAGCGCACCAGCAACAGGCACGACTTCACCAACAACACCAGGAACCACCACACCGACCACGCCTAGTGGTAATACAGTGCCCGACGGTGCACTCCCCTCGGCAGTCTCTACCATGTTGTTGAATAGTCACAATGCGGTGCGTGATGCGGAAAAAGCCAATCTGCCAAAACTTGCCTGGTCCGAACCGCTGGCTCAATTTGCGCAAACCTGGGCCAACAATCTGAAAGCCAGCAATTCATGTGCCATGCGCCATCGTGATGGTAAGGAACGCTATCTGAACAACGAGCTTACTGGTGAAAACCTCTACTGGAGCTGGAGCAGTGTGCCTTATCAGGATTACATGACCAAACCTGAAAATGTCGTGAAATCCTGGGCAAGCGAGAAACCCGACTATAGCTTTGCAGCCAAAAGCTGCGCCAACGGAAAGGCTTGTGGCCATTACACGCAAATTGTCTGGAAAACCACCACCCAGGTCGGTTGTGGCCGGGCACAATGTGGATCACAGGAAGTCTGGGTCTGCAATTACCTACCGGCTGGTAACATCGGCGGTCAGAACCCATATTGATATGGTCAAGTATCCCATCTGATCTGGCGGGATCGACAACAAGCGGGCGACAGATCAACTTTCGCCCGTTTTACATTTCTGGCAATCAGTGAAGATTGTCATCAGATACATCGGGAATCGGCAAAAACTCGATTCCCTCATCAACCAATGACTTAGCCTCATCTAACGTGGCAGAGCCACGAATCACACGTATCGGGGCATCACCATAGTGAATCTTACGGGCTTCATCGGGAAAGCGGTTTCCTACATTTTCGCTATTCGCCAATACTTGTTCCCTGACCAATTGCAACAGCGCTCTGACATCGATGGCGGCGGACGACTGGGACGATTCCTGTTGGCTGGAAACATTGACAAATGCCGCTGAGGGTACTTTTCTGACATGGCGGGAATTACACATTGGACATTCGACCAAGCCGCGTACCAACTGGTCATCAAAGTCACCACTTGAGGCAAACCATCCCTCGAATTGATGACCCTCATCGCAACTGATCTCGTAAACCACCATCATTTTGCCTGCTGAACATATCGGGTTGGGAACGGGATAAATCTTATCCGAATACAAGCAAATAAGGAAACCAGCGCTGGCCCGACATGACAAACGGCATGTGTCACCATCCGGCGACAGAAATCTCTAGAAAAATTACAATAAATCCATTAATAATCATTAAGATAGACAAACACAAAACATTTTTACTGACAGCTGCCAATCTATGCGACAATCCGCGCCTTTCCAACAGGCCAAAGAGCCTTTTCAGCCCGCCTTTCGCGTCGGCTGAACCGGACTCGCAGAACGAGGTAAGTCCAATGAAATTCCGTTTCCCGATCGTCATCATTGACGAAGATTTTCGCTCCGAAAACACCAGTGGTCTGGGCATTCGCGCCCTTGCTGCTGCCATTGAACACGAAGGCATGGAAGTGCTCGGTGTGACCAGCTACGGCGATTTGTCGAGTTTTGCACAGCAGCAGAGCCGCGCGTCCGGGTTCATACTGTCGATTGACGATGAGGAATTTCAGTCGGAAGAAGCTGCAGAAGCCGCTGTTCAACAGCTGCGGTCCTTTGTTGAGGAAATCCGCTGGCGCAATCCGGACATCCCATTGTTCATTTATGGCGAAACCCGTACCAGCCGCCATATCCCGAATGACATTCTCAAAGAGCTGCACGGCTTCATTCACATGTTCGAGGATACGCCGGAATTCGTCGCGCGATACATCATTCGTGAAGCCAAGACTTACCTTGATTCATTGGCCCCGCCATTCTTCCGAGCCTTGTTGAACTATGCGCAGGATGGTTCGTATTCATGGCATTGCCCTGGCCATTCAGGTGGCGTTGCCTTTTTGAAGAGCCCAGTTGGTCAGATGTTCCACCAGTTCTTCGGTGAGAACATGTTGCGTAGCGATGTCTGCAATGCAGTGGAAGAGCTGGGCCAACTGCTGGATCACACCGGCCCCGTTGCCGCATCCGAACGCAATGCCGCTCGCATCTTCAATTCGGATCACTGCTTCTTTGTGACCAACGGTACATCGACGTCCAACAAGATGGTTTGGCATGCCACCGTGGCCCCCGGTGACATTGTGGTGGTTGACCGCAATTGCCACAAGTCGATTCTGCACTCCATTATCATGTGTGGTGCGATTCCAGTATTCCTGATGCCAACACGTAATCACTACGGCATCATCGGCCCGATTCCGAAAGAGGAATTCGAGCCAGAGAACATCCGCAAAAAGATTGAGGCCAATCCGTTCGCCAAGGATGTGAAAACCAAGCCACGCATTCTGACCATCACCCAAAGTACTTACGATGGTGTGTTGTACAACGTGGAAATGATTAAGGAAACATTGGGTGACACCATCGATACCCTGCACTTCGATGAAGCTTGGTTACCACATGCCACGTTCCATGACTTCTACAAGAACATGCATGCGATTGGCCGTGACCGCCCACGCCCGAAAGATCCACTGGTGTTCTCGACCCAGTCAACCCATAAAATGCTGGCGGGCTTAAGTCAGGCTTCGCAAATCTTGGTACAGGAATCGCAGACCCGTACGCTGGACCGCTATCGTTTCAACGAAGCGTACCTGATGCACACGTCAACCAGCCCGCAATACGCGATTATCGCCTCATGCGATATCGCCGCCGCCATGATGGAGCCTCCGGGCGGTACCGCGTTGGTCGAAGAATCAATTTTCGAATCGCTCGACTTCCGCCGTGCCATGCGCAAGGTTGACGAAGAGTATGGTGACAGCTGGTGGTTCAAGGTTTGGGGGCCAGACGAGCTGGCCGCTGAGGGCATGGGCGAGCGTGATGACTGGCTGCTCAAGGCCAACGAGCGTTGGCACGGTTTCGGCAATCTGGCCGAAGGCTTCAACCTGCTTGACCCGATCAAGGCCACCATCATCACCCCTGGGCTGGATGTAGATGGTGACTTCGACGACTCTGGCATCCCGGCCGCCATTGTGACCAAGTACTTGGCCGAGCATGGGGTGATCGTCGAGAAAACCGGCCTGTACTCATTCTTCATCATGTTTACCATCGGCATCACCAAAGGCCGTTGGAATACGCTGGTCACCGCCTTGCAGCAATTCAAGGATGATTACGACAAGAACCAGCCGTTGTGGCGTGTGCTGCCGGAATTTGTTGCAGCCCATCCTCGCTATGAGCGAATTGGCCTGCGTGATCTTTGTCAGCAGATTCATGATGTATACAAAACACATGACATTGCACGCCTGACCACAGAGATGTATACGTCCAGTATGGTACCGGCGATGAAGCCCACCGATGCCTACGCCAAGATGGCACACCGTGAGATTGAGCGCGTACCGCTGGATGATCTGGAAGGCCGGATCACCGCCATCTTGCTGACGCCTTACCCACCGGGGATTCCACTGTTGATCCCAGGTGAGCGTTTCAACAAGACCATCGTGCAATACCTGAAGTTTGCACGCGAGTTCAATGAACGCTTCCCGGGGCTCAAGACTGACATCCATGGTCTGGTTGAGGAAGAGGTGAATGGTCAGGTCGAGTACTTTGTCGATTGTGTGGCATCGTAACTCGACGTTTGATGACCCGCCAACACGCAACAGGGGGCTACACGCCCCCTTTTGTCATTTCAACTTCATGCGAGTACAGGCTCTCGCTGCAAGTCTGCCAGCAATGCCGAAATGTCCGGTACACCATGTAACTGCCGAATCATGCCAAACACGTCGTCAGCTTCTGGATAGCTCCGACGCAACATGCTCAACCATTGCTTGAGCCTGCCCGGAGCATGCTTACTGTCCGCCTTGACCTCAATCTTGTTGGCCACCTTGTCAAAAAAGTTGGCCAGCACGGGTAACATATCCGACCATTGCATGGCTACGACAGGTTGGCCAGCCAATGCCTGCTTGACTTGCCGAGCAAGATCCGGCCTGGAAACCAACCCACGTCCCAACATGATGTCGTCGCATTCGCTTTCACGACGACATTGCAGGTAGTCTTCGACCGTCCAGATTTCGCCATTGGCAATCACCGGGCACGTAACGGCCTCTTTGATCCGGGCGATCCAATGCCAATGGGCGGGCGGCTTATAGCCTTCCACCTTGGTACGGGCATGTACAACGAGCTCGGCGGCACCACCATCGGCCAGTGCCTGGGCACATGTCAATGCCAGCGACTTGTCTTCATAACCAAGTCGCATCTTGGCTGTCACGGGGATGGCTGCAGGGACTGCTTGCCGAACTGCGTGCACAATGGCATTCAGCAGCGCCGGTTCTGTCAGCAATGCGGCACCGCCACGATGGCGATTGACGCACTTGGCCGGACAACCAAAATTCAGGTCGATGACAGGTGCACCCAATTCCGCAGCTCGGGCGGCATTCTCAGCCAAACAGCCGGGATCGGAGCCCAGTAGTTGCAATCGCACAGGGATACCAGCTGACGTGCGGGCTTCAGTCATCAACTCCGGCGCCAATCGATAATAGACTTTGGGTGGCAGCAAGCTGTCGGTGATACGGATAAACTCAGTCACGCACCAGTCCACCCCACCAACTTGCGTCAACACGTCCCGCATCACGTCGTCGACCAGCCCTTCCATGGGCGCCAATACAATTCTCACCCTGCACATCCCGCAAAAAAACCGCGCATTATACGCCCCCGGCAATTCGCCGCACAATTCTTTGTAATCAAAAGGGTTTTAGTGAACACATCGCAACCAAACCAAGAAAAAGCAGCCTAAACTGATACTCATGTGGTGCTGTGTCATCTCGATCAATCACTCCACAAGGAGAATGCACTGTGGCAACCCATCATCTACCTGGTCTTGATGAGCACTTCTCTCTTCCAGAGGTTCAGCACGTGTCAGCTGGCCGACCATTGAATTGGTTGAAACAAGGTTGGCAGGATCTACTCGCCCACCCTGGCCCCAGCTTGGTATATGGCTTGTTGGTTGCGGCACTGGGCTGGTTGATCGTGACATTGGCGGCACCCCGACCTTATTTGGTGACTGCGGCTATCTCGGGTTTTTTGCTATTGGCACCAATTGTCGCAACCGGTATCTATGAGCTGACAAGACAACGAGCCAATGGCCGGACACCGACCTTCATCGATTCCTTGATTGGTCTTCGTCGCAATGCAGGTTCAGTCGCACAACTTGGCGTGGTATTGGCATTGGTCGCCCTGGCTTGGGAACGTCTTTCCGCCATCTTGCTGGCCCTGTTCTATGGTGGCGAAATGAGCACAGTGGATGGCTTTATCAGGCAGGTATTGCTATCAGGAGATTACCTGGGTGTGGTCATTGCCTGGGTTGGTGGCGGAGCCTTGCTGGCGGTACTGGTATTTTCGCTGACCGTTGTTGGTATGCCAATGTTGATTGATCGCAACACCGATGTGATCACGGCAATGATGACCAGCCTGCGTACCGTGGCTGACAACCTGCCGGCCATGCTGATCTGGGCAGGATTGATTGTGGTGCTGACCCTGATTGGCTTTGCTACGTTGATGCTGGGCTTGATCGTCATTCTGCCATGGCTTGGGCATGCGACCTGGTGCGCCTATAAAGAGCTGATCAGCGATTAATCAACACCATTCCACGAAGGGGCCGGCCAAATCCGGCCCTGATTTTGTTACTTTTTGAACAGCTTCTGCAATTGATCGGTCAAAGCATCTCCTGCCTTCTTCTGAATATCTTGCTTGTGCTTGTCAAGCTGTTCGTTCAGCTTGGCCTTAGCGGTATCCTGCAGTAGATCGCGATAATCCAGTGCATAAGTGGGTGCCAGCAATGAACCCTTTACACGCACTGGGACAGTGACCCCCTTGAGCTGATCCAGATCACGACCTTCCTGCCCCTTGCTGGTACCGACAATACTGGCCTTCAGCAGGTAATCGAGTGTTTTTTCCGGCAAATTGATATCACCAGCCCCCGCCAGACGCAGCAACGGGGATTTGGCTGACAGATCTTCGTTGTGTGCGATGCCATTACGAATGGCAAATGACGCCGCCAGCTCTGCAAAATCCGTCTTCTCTGTCGCACTGGCTGGCTTGACCTGCTCACCAGACATTTGCGACATGGTCGCTTTGGCTTGACGCAGTGTGGCACCGATATTGATACCTTTGATCGAGCCATCCCGCATTTGTGCTGCGAAATTACCGTTCAAATTGCGAGTCAGCTGATCTACGTTGCCACCTTGAGTCGTCAGATTGGCCTGCAGATTACCATGACCTTCCAATCTGTCATTTTTTGCAAGGGTTGCCACCATCTTGCCAATGTCGACATTGGATGCTTTGGGATTCAACACAAAACGTGGGGCGGCAGTCGTTGTTGCCGATGCCGAGCCGGCCAGATTGCCACCGAACAGGTTGAGGCTGAATGGTGCCAGTTGCACTTGACCATTGCCAGCTTTCAATTCAACGTTGACATCATTCATTTTGATGTCGCCATACTGCAGCGAGCCAATCTTGGCTTTGCCTTGTGCATTCAGGGTTTTCAGGCCAGATAAATCGATATTGCCTGCCGCGGCCGTCTTTCCAGCAGGGGCAGGTGCCTTTTCTGAGGCAGATGCCGCTGCCAGATAACGATTGACGTTCAGCTGATCAATGGCCAAGTCAAAGCGATAAAACGGTTTCGCCAGATTGTCGATCGCTGCATCCAGATTGATTCGGGATTCATCAAGCACACCGGCCAATTTCATGTTGGCCTGTTTGGGGGATGCCAGTGCATGACCGGCCAGATTGAACGCCACTTTACCACCCTTGGCTTGAGCAACGGCCGCATCACCTTGCAACTTGAGTTGAGGTAAATTCAGTTGCAATGTAGTCAAGGCCAGCGACAAGGGGCTTTGCATCGTCACGTTGACATGCTGAGCCCCCTGCTTGAATTCAACATTGGCGGCAAATTGCTTAGCCTGCACTTGATTATCTGCGCCACTCAAGCCATCGATACGCAGCTTGGCATCGACATCACGACTCCCTTTCACGGTCACATTCAGCTCTATCGCATCGCCCGTCACCTTGGAAGTGGTCAGATTCAGCTTGGGTGCTTCCAGCTTGGCATTGAGCGTGTCTTGTTGCAGTTTGCCATCCAAAGTCAACTCCAGGTCATCCACCTGATAACTATTGGCCTTCTGGTCAATGGTCACATCGCCACTGATGGCCAGCACCATGGCTTTCAAGGTGTCCATCTCACCTTTGGTACCAAACTTGATACCTTTGAAACTATACTGCCCTTGTTCGGCATCCAGACTGGCATCCCCCTGTAATGTCACCACCAGATTGACCGCCGGCGCTGAATTCACAAAGGTCGTTTCCAGGTCGATATCGTTGACCGCCTTGGGGCTGACCGCCCCCGTCTTCACGTTGAGTGTCCGCAATTCGGTTTTGCGTTTTTGCTGCTGATCATCGAAAACCAGCCCAGAATCACTGAGTTTGATATGGTCGATCTCCAGTTCCAGCGGGCTACTTTTCTCGTCCTTCTTCATCAAGTCAGCAATGTTCAAGGTGCCGTCGGGTTTGCGAATCAAATTGGCATGCAAGCCACCGGCTTCAATTTCGTCGATCACGTAGCGTTTTGACAACAACGGCCAAAGCTGCAGTGAAACCCGTGCTGAATCCAGCCTCAGAAATTCCTTGTCACTTTGATGCTCCGAAAGGCTGAGCTTGCCGATACGAGCACCAATCGACGGGAATAAACTGAGTGTAATGTCACCGTCAATCCGCAAAGTACGCTGCTTCTCTGTTTTGACCAGCTCAATGATCTGGGGTTTAAGCGTATTCGGGTCGAATGTCAGTGCCACTACTGTGACTACACCGACCAATACCGCAGCCACACCGCCGACCCCATAAAGCACATAACGAAGAGAACGCATTGCAATTCACCTGGATGGAAAACAAAACGGGTGGAAACCCACCCGCTGCTTTTTAGCACAGCCAGCCTGAATCGTGGCTGTCTTATTTATAGTGCAAACCTCACCAACACTGGGACATCTACATGTGATACCCCGCCAGGAACACCATTATCCTCGATAGAACAATCGCATACCAACCAGCCAATCCCCCCAGCCGGAGGTCACCGTGATACCGCGAGTGCCGTTCATCCCTCGTCCGAACGCCAAACGGCGCTCCAAAAACCGGCTTGCACCAAGCTGGGCACAGTGCTCGTCCTGTTTGATGGACGATGCGCCACCCACGCCTATTGCCCCGATCACAGCCTTGTCCACACGCAGCAATACCCCACCATCGACACGCTCTGCATAGTTCGACAGTGCGAATTTGCTGGTCCGCAAGGCCCGTTGCTGACTGGTTGCCAGCGAATCCAGCGAGGCTGATTCACCCCGTTGCAGAACATGTAGACGTCCATGATGGTCCACCACCGTGGCAGACACTGGCAGGCCCTTGGCCTGACAGGCATCAATGGCAGCCAACGCAGCTTCACTGGCCAAGGCTGGGGTCAATTTGTCGGGTATCACCTCTGCGGCGTGAACGCCCGCTACCCATAACCACCCGGTTACACCATACATGGCCAGGAGTGTAGGAGCAAAACGGTAAGACTTCATGGTATTTCCTTTATCACGGGTATTCCGGACATGCTTCCGCGAAGGACAAAATTGGCGGGACGCAAAATCGATCCAACTCGTGTTACATGTATTTGGCATTGCCCTGTGGACAGCCCGCCAGGTAATTGGTTTCCGCACAGGTTCTGCAAATTTTCAGTACTGGCTGATTATTTGGCCGATTGATATACATCCTGATCCAGTTTCAAAGCAGACCCAACTGTTTTTGTCGGCGTATTTTGCGCTGTCTGCGCTATAATCCAGCCCATCCCGAGGAGCGCTGCGAGGTACACATGAACCCCAGGCTCGGTACCGAATCAACTGCGCTCACCTGAATAACCCGTGCCGGACACGGGATGCTTGGGTGAGCTTGCATCCCACCGGCCACACGTCAAGGAATTGAAATATGAACGCTGTGGTTGACAAGAATTTCACCGATTTCAAAGTAGCCGACATGTCGCTGGCCGACTGGGGCCGCAAGGAAATCCGCATTGCTGAAACCGAGATGCCCGGCCTGATGGCCCTGCGCACCGAATACGGCCGCGAACAGCCACTGCGTGGCGCACGCATTGCTGGCTCCCTGCACATGACCATCCAGACAGCAGTCCTGATCGAAACGTTGAAAGCATTGGGTGCCGATGTCCGTTGGGCATCGTGCAACATTTTCTCGACACAGGACCATGCTGCAGCAGCCATCGCCGCATCGGGTACACCAGTCTTCGCTTACAAAGGCGAGTCGCTGGAAGAATACTGGGATTACTCGCATCGCATCTTCGAATTTGCCGATGGCGCAAACATGATCCTGGACGATGGTGGCGATGCCACCCTGCTGTTGATTCTGGGCGCAAAGGCCGAACAGGATATGTCGGTTGTCTCCCACCCGACCAATGAAGAAGAAAAAGCGCTGTTCGCGGCCATTCGCAAACGGGTGGCCGAACAACCGGGCTGGTATTCAAAACAGTTGGCGGGTATCAAAGGTGTAACCGAAGAAACCACCACAGGTGTGAAGCGCCTGTACCAGATGGCCACTGAAGGCACCCTGCCTTTCCCGGCCATCAATGTGAATGATTCGGTGACCAAGTCCAAGTTCGACAACCTGTATGGTTGCCGTGAATCGCTGGTGGATGGCATCAAACGTGCCACCGATGTGATGATCGCTGGTAAGGTGGCCATTGTTGCTGGTTACGGTGATGTTGGTAAGGGTTGTGCACAGTCACTGCGCGGCCTGGGTGCCACCGTATGGATCACCGAAATCGATCCGATCTGCGCGCTGCAGGCAGCAATGGAAGGCTACCGCGTCGTGACGATGGATGAAGCCTGCGACAAGGCCGACATCTTCGTTACCGCCACAGGCAACGTGAACGTGATCGCCCATGATCACATGAAGAAAATGCGCGATCAGGCCATCGTCTGCAATATCGGTCATTTTGACAGCGAGATCGATGTGGCCAGCTTGCGCCAATACCAGTGGGAAAACATCAAGCCACAAGTCGATCACATCATTTTCCCGGATGGCAAACGCATCATCATGTTGGCGGAAGGTCGTCTGGTCAACCTGGGTTGCGCAACCGGCCACCCAAGCTTTGTGATGAGCAACTCGTTCACCAACCAGACCTTGGCGCAAATCGAACTGTTCACCCGTGGCGACCAGTACAGCAACAGTGTGTTCGTGTTGCCTAAGCATCTGGACGAGAAAGTGGCACGCCTGCACCTGGCAAGGATCGGTGCGCGGCTGACCACGCTGACTGATGAACAGTCAACCTACCTGGGTCTGCAGAAGGATGGTCCGTTCAAACCAGAACATTATCGCTACTGATCTGGGTAGTTGGCCAAGTTACATGGCCATTGAAAAGCCGCTCAGGGAGCGGCTTTTTTCATGGATGGTGATGACCCGTTCCCGGTGGGGACATGCCATCATGAGCGCCCACGTCACGGATGGTATCAGGCCGATTGGTCATCACATTGTCGGCATAGGCAAGTGCCGCAGTGAACGTATCAAAATGACGAATACGCCCATCGGCCAGCAATTCTGCCCTGACCAGCTTGCCCTGCACTCGCTCGTTGGCCTCGCACAGCACCACCAGCACATGCCGTTTGGCGAGTTGCTGGATGACCTCCTCAAGGGTCAGCAAGCCAGTGATATCCATGAACGGCACACGCTTTAGCCGTAATATCAGCACCTTTGGATCGGTGTGGGTATGCACCAAAGCCCGTTCAAAGTTTTCCACCGCACCAAAGAAAAATGGCCCTTCAATGCTGTAAACCAATACCTTGGGTGGCAAGGCCATCAGCCCTTGATACACCAGTTCCAGCTGCAGTTCCTTCTCGGACAACTGCTGAACTTCCACGCTTTCCGACATTCGCCGCAGAAAATGCAACGTGGCCAGAATCACACCGATGTTGACCGCCACGACCAGATCCGCGAATACCGTCAGGCAAAAGGTGATCAGTAAAATTGCCACATCTGCACGTGGTGCACGACGCACGATACGGACCACATGCCGCATCTCGCTCATGTTGTAAGCCACGACGAACAGGATGGCCGCCAGTGCAGCCAACGGAATGTGTTGTGCCAAAGGCGCCAAGAACAATACGATCAGCAACAAGGTAATGGCATGCACGATACCGGACAACGGACTGGATCCACCATTACGGATATTGGTGGCAGTACGGGCAATGGCACCTGTGGCAGCAAAACCGCCAAACAGTGGAGAGACCATGTTGGCAATACCCTGCCCGATCAGCTCCTGATTCGAATCATGCTTGGTACCAGCCATTCCATCGGCCACCACCGCGGATAACAAAGATTCGATCGCTCCCAGCATGGCGATGGTGAAAGCCGGGCCAATCAATTCAAGTACCCTGGACAATGTCACGGTGGGTACCGTCAAACTGGGTAAGCCCTGTGGAATACCGCCAAAAGCACTGCCAATGGTAATCACGCCATCAAATTGAAATACCGACTGCATGACAGTTGCCACGATCAGGGCCAGTAACGGGCCCGGCACACGCTTCAATCCCGGTATTCGCGCACCATACAGCACCAGCAACAAGCAGCCCAGCGATAACAACGTCGTAGCAAGATGCAATTGCGGCAAAGCAATCAGCAAATGCCACCATTTCTGATGGAAATGGTCACCTGTAACGTTGGGTAAGCCGAAGAAATCCTTCCATTGCCCGACCCAGATAATCACGGCAATGCCCGCTGTGAAACCAACAATCACCGGGTCCGGGATGAATTTGATGATACTGCCCAGTCTAGCCACCCCCAGCGCCAGGAGCATGATACCGGCCATCAGCGTCGCGATCTGCAAGCCATCAATGCCATGCTTGGCTGTGATACCCGCGAGGATCACGATGAAGGCACCTGTTGGGCCACTGATCTGCATCCGCGTGCCGCCGAACAGTGATGTCAGCAAACCAGCGACAATGGCCGTATACAAACCCTGCTCGGGCTTCGCGCCAGATGCAATGGCAAAGGCCATCGACAATGGCAACGCCACCACGCCAACAATCATGCCGGCAATCAGGTTGTTGATCAGATGTGTTCGCTTGAAAAGTCCGGCTTGCCAGGCTTCACGGAGCGCAATCATGTCATTGACTTAGCTGTTTACAGTACCACGTGACAGCCAGGGCGGTGCCATATCCAAGGCTTGCCAGTGATCTTCAAGCCGCTGCCAGACGGCTTCCTTTTGCTGTTCTGTCATTGCAACCCAGTTGGCAACCTCGATAAATGTCCGGCCGCAACCTACGCATACTTCATCACCCAGGGCGGTTGAACAACGGGCAATGCATGGAGAGTCTGGTCGTAACACAGGGGGCTTCGGAAGAATGTCGAATGCTGTTAGTGTAGCCTATCCAGGCCGCACACTGCTTGCCACTTGCCATCCATCCCCCGGATTGCAGTATGCTGGGCGTCAACCCGACATGCGAATGTCAGATTGTGTATTTCGTCACGACAAATAGCATTCACCCGGACAAGGAGTTTGTAACATGACAACGCAGCATGAAATCGCAATTCTGGCTGGTGGCTGCTTCTGGTGTCTGGAAGCAGTTTTTCGGCGCCTGCAAGGGGTGGTCAGTGTCACATCTGGCTATATCGGTGGTCATGTCGACCACCCCAGTTATCGTGAAGTATGTGATGGCCAGACTGGCCATGCCGAAGCGGTCAAAATCGAGTTTGCACCGGAACACATAGATTTTCAGGATTTACTGGATGTCTTTTTTGCCATTCACGACCCTACCACCTTGAATCGGCAAGGCAATGATGTCGGCACGCAGTATCGTTCCGCCATTTTCTATACCACGGAGCGCCAGCGGCAGGTCGCCGCCGCTACCATTGCCCGGTTGAATGCGGACAATTCCTGGGGGGCATCGCTAGTAACCGAATTGGTGGAAGCTCGCCACTTTCATGATGCAGAACCGTATCACCTCGATTATTACAACCAACATCAAACACAACCCTATTGTCAGTTGGTCATCTCACCCAAGCTCAACAAGGCCATCAAACAATTCGGTAATTTACTAAAATGACATGCAATAGTGTGCATACTGAGTTGGATCGGTATCACCGCTGACACACCCAGGTCTGGCCGCGCATGGAATGATCTGCCGGCCCGGGCGTTGACAAGACCAGGAATGAGTGGACAGCCCTGGCACTGCTGCCGGCATGGCTCATTCCCTACTCTGTAAGGGATCCATCGTTGTTGATCCGCATTCTACTTGCCCAAGTCATCCTGTTGCTGAGTACATCGGGCCGGGCTGCGGAATTGTCGTTACTGACCGAAGATTATCCACCGTTCAATTTCGAGATTGATGGCGAGGTCGCTGGCATTGCAACCGATATCCTGAAGCTGTTGGTCGATAAGGCCGAATTGAAAGCCAGTTACAAGATGTTGCCTTGGGCCAGGGCGCAAATGATGGCCCAACAGGCCGCGAATACTTGCATCTATTCAGCAGTACGCAACCCCGAACGCGAAGCTCGTTACAAATGGATAGGCCCGTTGGTGGTGGATGACATGACTTTATTCACCCGCATCGATCACACCATCGCCCTGCATGACTTGCAGGATGCCAAGCAATATCGGGTTGGTGGCTATATTGGGGATGCCTACACCAAGTATGTTGAAGCCCAAGGCGTGCCAGTCGAGATCTCCTCCCATAACCGGTTGAACTTGCGCAAATTGATGGCCAAACGTATTGACTTCTGGGTGGCTGGCAGTTTGAACGGACGTTGGCTTGCCAAGAAAGAGGGGCTCAGTGACCGCATCAAGCCCGCGCTGCAATTTGGCAATCCCAGTGATGGTGCAATGTGGTTGGCCTGTCATCCTGCCACGGATCATGCCACGCTGGTCAAGTTGGCTGAAGCCCTGAAGCAGGCACACGAGAATGGTAGTATCGACCAGATACTGCATCGCTATCGTTGAGTCTGTTTGTATGGAGCTGTATTACACCGATCATTTTGTCCTGCCGCTACCAACCGGACATCGCTTCCCCATGAGCAAGTATGTGTTGTTACGCGATCAGATCAGTACCTTTGCAAGCACCCGTCTGCATGAAGCCCCTGCAGCCAGTGACAACGAGCTGACCCTTGCCCACTCTTCGGATTATGTGCGAAGGGTTGTAGACGGAGCTCTGACTGCCAAGGAACAACGCGAAATTGGCTTCCCCTGGAGCCCGGAGATGGTCGAACGATCGCGACGATCGGCGGGCGCCACCATCGCAGCCTGCCGATCCGCCCTCTCGCACGGTTGTGGCGCCAACCTTGCTGGCGGTACCCACCATGCCCATGTGGACAAAGGCAGCGGCTTTTGCGTATTCAACGATTCTGTGATTGCACCACGGGTACTACAACGCGAAGGCCTGATCAGGCGAGCCTTGGTGGTGGATCTCGATGTGCATCAAGGTAACGGCACCGCCGCCATCCTACGACACGATCCCAGCATCTATACTTTTTCCGTGCATGGTAAAAAGAATTTTCCGTTCCGCAAGGAACCCAGCGATCGGGATATAGAGTTGGATGATGACACTGGTGATGAATTTTATCTTTCGGTACTGGCGACGGCCTTGCCGCAAGTCATGGCAGCCGCTCGACCAGATCTGGTGATCTACTTGGCGGGTGCCGACCCGTTGGCCGCAGATCGGCTTGGCCGATTGTCGCTGAGCCTGGCCGGCTTGCGTGCACGTGACGAATTGGTGTTTCAGCAGTGTGATGCTGCCGGTGTGCCAATCGCCATCAGCATGGGTGGTGGTTATGCAGAGCCAATCGAACTGACAGTAGCGGCTCACACGCAGACCTTGCGCCACGCAGTTCAACGTTATTGTAGTTGATCGGTCATCGAGAACCTTTTGCCCACCCAGCAGTCTATCGGCTATTACTCTTTGTGGAGAACACAATGAAGCGCTGGTTCCATCGTTGGCTTCCCACCCCGGAAAAGATTATGGAACAACGCTGGCTGGGCCCGGCACGACCTTATCTGGCCAGGCCGGAGTTATGGTATGTCAACCGCCGGGGCATGGCGATTGGACTGGCTGTCGGGTTGTTCATCGGTTTCGCCGTCCCGATCGCACAAATTGCACTTGCAGCCCTTGCAGCAATCTGGTTCCGTTATAACCTACCGGTTGCCGCCGCCGCCACGCTGATTACCAATCCGTTGACGGTTCCCCCCATCTATTTCAGTGCCTATCAGTTGGGTAGTTGGTTGATGCCAATGCAATCCTATGAGCAATGGTGGGCCAGCAAGGGAGGCGCTTTTGCAGTCGGGCTACTGACGATTGCACTATCGATGTCGTTATTGGGTTATCTAAGTGTACACGTGATGTGGCGCGGCTCCATTTTGCTGCGTTGGCGAGCTCGCCGCCGCCGGATGGGTTCAACTTGAACGGATTGAAAAAACGGGGGACATGCCCCCGTTTGTCATCAATGCTTTGCTACCACAGCTTACCAGGTGAACTGGATGCTGTACTTGCCGCCAGCAGTCCCAACTCCACCACTGTAATACTTCACTGCGACATAGCGGACAACAGACCTAGTACCAGTATTGCTACCAGATACGGTGTCCGTTCTGCCTGCCCCTTGTTCACTGCTGGCCAGAAGCGTGCCGGTATCGCCATATAGATACAGATCGTAATCGGCCAATGGGCTGCCTGGTATCATGACCGACTTCAGGGTCTTACCCACCGGCAGGGTGACCTTGAAGTAGTCCACGTCACTGCTGCTGGCCATGGTGGCCGTCAGTGTCATACCGCTGCTGACAACAGTATTGGCAGTCGCCATGGTATTGTTGGATTCGATCTCACCAGCCGGCGGCTGTGTGGTGCCACCTCCCGCCGCGACCACGGCTGCATGGGCATCGACAATGCCCGTGCCACATTGGGAGCAAGCCGCTGGGAAGGCGCGTGTCGTAGATCGTAATGTCGTTTCCACTTGGTCAGGCGTCAATGACGGATTCTTCGACAACATCAACGCCACTACACCGGCCACATGTGGTGTCGCCATCGATGTGCCTTGATAGAAATCATAGTTGTCGACACCGGGCCCGGTCATCCCGGTATTCAAGGTAGACAGAATGCCATTTGCGGCCGAACTACGCACATCCCCACCTGGTGCCGCAACGTCCACGACACTACCATAGTTCGAATAATAGGCCCGACCTCCGGAACGATTGGTGGCGGCAACCGTGACCACCCCCTGGCAGTTGGCCGGGTTGGAATTGGCAGCATTCTGATTCTCGTTACCCGCCGCGACGATAACCACTGCACCATTGGCCCGTGCGCTGTTGATGGCATTCTGGGTAGTAGTGTCGCATGCGCCTTCTCCACCCAATGACATGTTGATCACCCGCGCCTTGTTCGTATTGGCTGGCACGCCGCTGACAGCTCCACCTGCGGCCCAGATGATGGCGTCTGCAATATCTGAGGTATAGCCACCACACTTACCCAGCACCCGTAATGGCAACACCTTGGCATTGAATGCAATCCCGGCCATACCACTACTGTTGTTGGATACGGCGGCAATCGTGCCAGCTACGTGAGTGCCATGCCAGCTTGATGATCGATCTTGTTTGGGTTTGCCGTTACCGCACTCGCCCGCCACCACAGCATCACCCGTGTCACGCGCATCGGCATCGCGACCATCACCATCGTTAGAGATTTCCATCTCTGAAATGAAGTCGTAGCCGCCGATCAGATTACCGGTCAAATCAGCATGTGGGCGATAACCTGTGTCGATGACCGCCACGGTTACCCCGCTGCCAGTAGCCAAATCCCAGGCTTGCGGCATGCGCATACCGCCGGTGGTCTCGAACAGATCCCATTGTTCGCTATAGCGGGCATCATTAGGTGTGAACAATGGTTTCATCATCCGGTCAGGTTCGGCGTATTCGATGCTGGGATCTTGTGCTTTCATTTGCACCGCCAGCTTGTTCAGCTCATCCAGCGATGCCTTGCGGTCCAACTTCATCACCTGTGCACCAGTGGCCGTCTGACGGAAATTCTTAAGATTGACACCAAACTGTTGACCTACCCGCTGTGCGGTCACCAGACGTTCAGCCATGGCGTTGACACGAGCGCCGCTTGCCATGGCCTGCAGCGGGGTAGTTTTGTATTTGACGATCATGCGATCGGTATGCGTGAGCGGTGTCGATTCCGTTACACCATCTGTCGCATATACCGATGCGGACAACACTGCGAGAACCAGTACAGCAGCCTGCTTGGGCATGTTGGCATGCCTCGAATACTTGCGCTTCACATTACTCTCCTGTTTTGTTGTCGTTGCTTTATTTTCGCCCGATCAAATATGTAATGCTGTCACAGAAAAACTGACATTAACTTTATGTAACGACAGTACATTCAATAACGAGCAATTGCGATTATTCGGACAAACGGAAAGAAAATGCAAAGGTTTTTTATGTCACATAAATGTGCGGTATTGCACAAAACCAGCACTAATTTTGTGCAACCGCGAAAAATAGGTGATAAATATTGCTTGAAATCAGGATTTAGGCAGTTGCACCAATTTGGACATTCGCATGAGTGCGACGGGCGTACTTCATCCATTTTTTTTGTTTCCAGCGCCGATACATGAGCATGCCGCGTAGCCATTCATCAAGAATCATGGCGACCCACACGCCGATCAGGCCAAAACCCAGATAGGTGCCGAACAACCAGGCACCGAACACCATCACTCCCCACATTGAGACCATACCGATCAATGCCGGATAACGTGCGTCTCCCGCAGCGCGCAATGAACTGATCACGACAATATTGAAAACGCGACCTGGCTCCAGAATCAAACCGATGCGCATCAGCATGGCCCCCGTGGCAATGACTACCGGGTCATCGGTGAAAAGGTGCAGTATCCAGGGTGATGCGATTGCTACCACGATCACCACCCCTATCGAGATGGCAAACCCAACCCGAAGACTGCGCAGCAACTGTCGATAGGCCTCGTCAAACAGCCCTGCTCCCACCAGTCGACCAATCAGAATTTCTGTCGCCAGCCCGATCGCCACCGTTGCCAGCACCACCAGCCACACCAATTGCATGGTGTAGGTTTGGGTGGCCAGCGCCTGCTCACCCATCCGAGCAGTAAACGCAGTCACCGTCATGAACGCCATCCACCAGCAGATGTTTTCACCTGCTGCTGGCAGGCCAATATGCAGGATACGCCCCAACCTTTCCCGATTGACCTGAAAGAAATCGGACGCCTTCAGCTTCAGATGGGTGCGATATTCCAACAGGACCCATAATGCAAGACAGGCCAACAGCCGGCTGATGACCGTGGACAAAGCCACACCCACGACCCCCATCTTCGGCGCACCTAATAAGCCGAACAACAAAATCATGTTACCGATGACGTTGACTACGTTCTGCCCCAACGTCACCACCATGGCATCGCGGGTATGACCGTGGGCACGCAAAACTGCGGAAATCGCGAGATTGATGGACTCCAGAAACAAAGTACCACCCATCAGACTGAGAAAAGGGACGGCATATTGCAACAGCGTATCCGATAGTTGCACCAGCCGCAGCAGGGGCTCGGCCAAGCAATACACACCAATACTGATCAATAACCCCAGCCAGGTGTTGACGCTGATGGCCGTGGCTGCCACTCGTTCGGCGCCTTCCTTATCCCTGGCCCCCAGATGATGGGTCACCACAACACTACAGCCCATACTGACAAAACCGAACAGCACCAGGAAAAACGCAACGAACTGGTTCGCCGAACCAAGTGCCGCCACTGCATGGTCAGAAATGTGACTGACCATGAAGGTGTCCACCATGCCAACAGTCAGGTGTAACGCCTGTTCGACAAAAATAGGCCATGCCAGCGCGATCAGGGAGGGTGGCGCAACTTGAGATTGATTGTGAGAATGGGTCATCAAATGTCTACTAAAACAAACAGCCCACTGTCGACGGGACAATGGGACGTCGTCGATGGGGACAGCTGGCCAATGCCAACGTGTCAGAATGTGCCATCGGGATCAGCCGAAGTGGCACCAGGAAAAGGATTGAGAGCCGAACAGGATCAAGAGCAGGAGCAGGCCAGCCATTCCGATCAAGATAGCGCTGTCCAATCGACGCCCAGGCTGTGCTTTTCAACACAGGTCATGACAGCACACACCTCATACTCAGCACCAACAACTTGCTTTGAAATCGAATTCACCAAGCAGGATTGTAAGCAATTGGCATGATGTAGCCAAATTGTAGTCAGCAAATATATGTTTCAACTCGCCAATCAAGCCCCCAGCCTCCAATCCAATCCGGATTTGCATAACGGCAGCCAACATACCAAACTGAATTTGCCAAGTCTTTTCTGGAAAACCTGCCATGATCGACCAGAATCTTAAGGCCCAGCTTGCCGAACTGAATCCAGATGCACTTCAGGATTATCGGGAGGCTTTCGAAGAAACGCAGAATGAGATTGAGCGGCATGTCAACCTGCTGTTACGCAACCCAAACGACAACAGCCATATTCATACCTTGTTTCGCGGATTGCATACTCTGAAAAGCAACGCCGCCATGTGCCGGCTGCAATTTCTAGTGGATTTTGCCCATCCGCTCGAAGACGTGATGGGTGCAGTGCGGTCCTGCGCACTGAATTTCACACCCGCCTTGGCTGAGGTCTTGTTGCTGGGTGTCGACCGATTAAAGCAAGCCGCCGATGCTGCCGCTGCTCGCAAATCGTTGGATGGACTGGATCTGGTCAAGATTGAAAACGGGTTACGCACCCTGTCTCGCACCCCACCACAACAGGCGGATGAGATTGCAACCAAGCTGATTCACTTATTGAGCGGCCATGAAGCCGCCGCCGTAACAGCCGGTGCAACCCCTACCACAGCAGCACCTGTCACAGCGATGTCGGTGCTGGGCACAGCCAGTGATCATCCCGCCAAAGCCGACCTGCAATATTTCTGGCGATTGGCCATGCTGACCGAGCGCCGCTCACCCTTTTGGGAAAATCGTACCAGTCGATTACTACCACTCGCCCTGGACACCAATCTAGCCGCCGGCAATCTTGTCGACCCCATACAACTGGAGTGTGCTATCTATATGCACGATGTCGGCATGGCCTTCCTGTCGGAAGCCATCTGGTCCAAACAAGGCAAGCTGACTGAAATGGAATGGCGCGAAATGCGTACCCATCCGGTATTAGCGGCAGAAATGCTACGCCGCATGCCTGGTTGGGAGCTTGCAGCAAGAATGGTAGTCGAACACCACGAACGGGTCGATGGTAACGGGTACCCACATGGACTAAAAGGCGAGCAGATCAGCAAGGGCGCACAATTGCTGGCGATTGTCGATGCATTTGAAGCCATGACCCATGAGCGGGGTGATCGTTACCACAAGCGTTCAGTATTGCGTGCCATTACCGAAATCAATGCCTGCGATGGGCAATTCGCCCATGATTGGACCCCTGCCTTCAATCAGATCGTGCGGCGCCTGCTGGAAACTGGCGCCTGAAGCCCGATCTCAGCCGGCCCCTTCTCGTATGGTCATGATGGCGGTATGGGTCTCGCCACCTTGCAAGGTCAAGGTGTTTTCCGCTGTATTGCCACATTCCACACACAGCATGTGGCGGTAGTCCTCCGCTTGCATATCAGCAATTTGAGCAGCCTTGACCTGCCATGGGTTCCAGATGATGGTGCTGTCACACCCTTGAGCTGAAATATCGATCTGGTGCGCCGCAGCTTGATCGATAATGTGGAACGGCCCCGTCGTATTCAGATACACGCGATCCACCTCATCGCTGAAACGCACCGGTCCGGCCTGCTGTTTGCGCACCATGTCATCGACCTTGTCCAGATATTGTGCGCCATCCAGTCCATCGACCACGACTTGATCAATATCCTGCACCGGGAAATAGCTATGCAGCGCGAAGCTCATGGCAACCGGCTGATCATCGCGATTTTTTACGCTGAATTGCATCTGACATTCACCCCCCAATCGCATGATCAACTGAGCAGCAAAAGCATGCGGCCATAACATTCGAGTCTGGACGTCGTCCACCAGGGTGAAGACCAGTGTCACCGATTCGTCATCACCAGTTGCCTCCTCCAATTTCCATGGTGTGGTACGGGCGAATCCATGCGCAGGCAATTGCGGGTTCGACGAATGTGGGCCAAACCAAGGCCAGCATAGTGGAATACCGCCGCGAATCGCCTTGCCTGGACGGAATTGTGCCCGCGATGACAACCATAGCAAAGGGGGTCGACCTACAGGCTGAAAGGCCAGGAGTTGCGCGCCTTGCAAGGCCACTTTGGCCGTAAAACGCGGATGGTCGATATCAATCAACCCCAAACCGGCGTCAGACATTGAAAAACATACACCTGGAAAGGTTTCAAGAAAGGGGTGGGGATGCGATGATGTCATATCGACCTTGTGATTTGAAGAAGGCCACCCGTGCCACTGGTGCGCAGGTGGCGCACGTCTATTTCATCGATGTATTGAGATGATAGGTGCCATCCGCTGCCGGCTGTCCAGCTATCGACAACAACGGACGCAATACCTCTGCTTGCGATGGCTCTGGCCGTAACTGAAGGCGGATCGACAAGCCCTCCTTTTGCGACCAGGTCCCATCACCATTGACCTGCAACGCACCGGATAAAGTGGTCACCTTGCCGGCAAAACCACGTGGGCCAGCGTTGGCTACCAATTGGTAATCCCCCAGTACGGGCAATGACACCATGTTCGATGATGCCTGATGCCATTCAACAGTCAAATCCCCCTGGGCTTTACCACTGTCCCATTCAAAATGCTGAGCAGCCAGTACACCTTGCCCATTCAACTGATACTGCTGAACAGGTTTTACAAATTTACCCAGCACGGCCAACGGCACAGTCAATCGGGTATCGCGTAGTTGGATTTGATTGCGATTGGCCACCACATTGGCCTTGCCTTCTGACATGGTCAGCTCGATACCAACCCGACCAGTCAATAAACGCAAGACGGATAAGGACCATTCCATCTTATTGGCCAGTGGCAAACCATCGAATGCCACTCGCTCAACCCGGCCTCGCCAGACGCTACCGCTCAGCCCCACCAGCTCAATACGGCCCGGTATGGTTTTATCGAATACCACTGGTAACACACTGGCTGGAATGGTGGCCAACAGAAACAACAGGTACAGCAGGATGACCCCGAGGATCGTCCGGATCATCGACGAGCCGCCATCAGTTGTGCCTTGATCTGGCCAGGTTCTTGCAATGCATCCACCTGCAAAGTGGTCACCTCGATGCCCTGCTCGCTATACAATCGGCCCAACGCGGTGGTCATTGCCTCAAATGTAGTCTGTTTGATCACCACATTAGCCTGGCTGGCATTTCCCGTCACCTGGATGTCTGTCATGCCAGCTGCACGCAAGGCAGTATCGACCGCAGTCTGTACTGGTTGCTGACTGACCTTTGACGGCGCCCCCTTGACACTCTCCACCACACTCTTCAGCTCTACCAGATCCTGCTGCATGCGCGGCACCATGCGACTCATCCGCTTGCGTTCTGCCAGAATCGGATCCCACACCAGCGCAATCAACAAGGCAATCACCAGCACAATTCCGCCCACCATCAGGATCATGCGTTCGCGCGGTTCACGCTGTTGCCAAAATAATTGGATTTGTTCTTTCATGATACCCGCCCTGCAATGACCAGTTTCGCCACCATGCCGCCCGACTCTGCCGGCGCAACCGATTCCAACCTGGCAGGTAGGTTGGCCCCTTTCAGGCGCTGCAACAATGCTTCAGCCGACTCCTGGCTAGGCACACGACAATCCAGTTTCAGTCCTGTGGCACTGTAATCCAGGCGAATAGCCGTAGCATCGCCCATCAATGGTGCCAACGGTAGCAGGCGTCCCAACAGGCTTTCTGGTGCAGGGTTGCCAATCTCTGGCGTCTTGACAACCAGTTGCTTGGCTTGCGCCAAGGGATCAATGATCGGCCCAACCGGCATCACCTTGCGTAATTCAGCATGCATCTGTTTGGTCAGCGCTTTATGCTGCATACTCAGCATCGACCAATCCACGATCACACTACCCATATAAATGATCAGGGCGGTACCTGCTAGCCAGATGGAAGGCTTGAAACGCTTCCAGTCAATCTCGAAAGTCTGCCCACTGCCGAATTCGCCCTGCAGCAGATTGATGGCACCGTCACGTAACGGTGCCGCCCCCCAATCCAGTAACGGCGCTTCTTCGATGTCAAGACCGTGTCCAAGCCAGCCGGCCGGAATGCCCACATCCCCAACATGCATGATCAATCTGGATGGCGCTTGCACGGCATGCTTGAGTGCCAATTGAATTTCCGACGGCAATTGCGCCGCAGTCGCATCAAAACTGAACCCATCATTCGGGCCCGTACGCACATACCCTTGCTGTTGTTCGATGCAGCCATGCCACACACTCGGCTCCAACGGCAACAGCGATGCCATACTGTAGGCAGCCACAGGCTTCATTCCCAACTGCTGCAAAGTATCCAGCAAGCGCTTGAGCAATGGACGCCCCACCACCATCACCGGAAACAGCTTGTCCCGCGGTATACCCAGCGCAATATGCGTTTGCTCGGGTGTCGCCATCAATCGCTCTTCCAATGCAAAGGGGACTACCTTGGCAGCCTGTTTGCGGGATGCAGTCGGCAGGGTGATTTCGGTCGCAAGCGTCATGGCCGCAGGCAGAATCAGCTCAACCAATCGGGATTGCCGGTAATTGCCGGGATCACCGTGGCCACGTTCTATCACGCGGCCATCGGCCTGGGTGGCGACCCAATCGATCTGGGGCTCATCGAAACTGAGCCCGCCTGAAATGGAAAGGCGTAGACGGTGCACGCTGACTATTCTTCTTTTCTCTACGGGTGTATTCACACCCGGTCGATTCCTTCTGGACCCAACAGGCTGTCCGGACGAATCTCAACGGTTGATCAATACCCGGGAACGGGTGCCGGAATAATCGACATTCGGCAACGTCACGGGTGAAAATGAAGTCGGACCTAGGCTGCTACGCGTACCCACATCCGGACTTTGATTGGCAAAAGCATCCCTGAAACCATCACGTGCCACATCATAGCCCGGTTGACGTTCAAAGGTCTGCTTATCCTTACCAGTTTTTTCATTACTGCCATTGGCTGCGCGCAACGCTACACGCAGTTCTTCAATGGCCTCGTCAGTTTTGGGAACAACCAACCCGGGCTGCCCGCTGAACGGCGCCTGACCTGCCGAACCCGACACGTCGGACAAACCGGCATCATCCATCGGCAGCACATCCGCCCGGACCCATGCCGCAGCCATGCACAACAACACGACGACCTGTTTGCCCATTGTTGCTCCCTGTCTGAATCCCGATCATTCGTTGGCTGACCGTCCAACATGCCATGATTGAGCGGTGCTTACACTATTTTACGTGCTCGGTTGCAATTGCAAAACAGTGTTCACAGGCTCATCATTAACATGATACTTGGCTCCGAAAACCTAAATCCGCTTCAATGAGACAATTACTGGTAATGCATTGGCACCGGCATCACGCCGCAACAAAGCCACATAGGCCATCGACACCCGACCGAATTTGGCCGTAATACGGGCTTCAAAATAAATGGTTTGTACCGAGACCAGATTGGTCTTGTCTTTCAGGCCATCCGGCAACAAAGCCTTCAGATCATCCACCGTCTTGAATGGCGCACTCTTGCGCTGCTGCACAATCTGACGGGCCGTGCTGAAATCCAGAGTTTCAATTACCGCAGCCAACACTTCTGCCGGCGCAAAGTTGGCATTGATCTTGGCCCCCTCTTCGGTGGTGCCTACTGGCAACACGCTGACGAACGGGCGCAATTTTTCGATGATTTCCGGCGTGTAGCCCTTCACCTTTCGCAGCTCGGCCAGATCGCTCAGTGCACGATTGGCGGCACGATAAGGTGGCTGCAGGTTTAGATAGTCCATATCTTCAGCACCACCTGGAAAAGTGGGTTCCGAATTGCTGTCCAGCCAATCCAGCAAGCTATTGCCCAGCTCCTCCGACAACTGCAGTTGTTGCAACAGGCGCCTATAGGCCACCGCCCACTGCGTATTGACCTCACCTTTGTCGGTGGTCAGGCTGTTCAGATTGAAAAGCCCTTGCAAATCCTTCACATCACCACCGGCTTCACCACGTTCCACTGGCATCTTGGCGATGGGCACTGCCCATGCCTCACCTGGATGGTCATACTGTTGACCGCCGCTGGCATCACCCCGCAACGATACCCGTGCCAAATTCAGTGCTGCCCGGGCAATAGCCTTGGCCTCTGCAGCGTCATGCTGGTTTTCCACCACACGAATCCACAAGTGTTCGCGCCAAGCCATGAAAAATACGATGGCGGCCACGATCGCCACCACCAGGACAGCCGTTATGATGGCTACGCCTTGTTGTCGTTTCATGGCAAGGCCCACACACGATCAATGACTTCACCACTACCCAGCGTGATCACCACTCGAACCGCCCTAGGCAATACCGCCTGTTGACCAGCCGGGGGCCAACGAGCATCCCAAGCCCCTTGATCCCCCATGAAACCCACATCAAAACCTTTGACCTTATCCAGCAAGACATCCACGTGCGGTGTATCGCGCACCGGTTGATCCAGCGTTGCCCAACGCACCATTTCCAACCGGCCTTCACGCAGGCGATAGCCCACATGCATCGGCTCACCAGTTCCCCCTTTGCCATTGGCTGGGCCGGCTCGCACGATGTGCAGGTTGGCGTCATCTTCGTTGAATAATTGCGGGTTGCCGGCAACCGGCTCCTTGGTGTTGCCGAAGGTGTCGCGATATGGGCGATTGATGGCAAGGCTGATGTCTTCTTCCATCCACCCCAGAATCAACGTCAACTCACGCCACTTCTTATTTTCAGCATCCAGCCGTGCCCGCACGGACATGATGCGATCCAGTCCGCCATAGGCAATCACCGACATGATGGCGAACACGATCAACGCGACCAGCAACTCCAGCAGCGTGAAACCGTAAACGCGCCGTTGACGAAGCTTATTTGTTGACACGTGTGAGATACCCAATCAGTTGTGCCGAGGCATAGTCCGTCTGTTCGCCCATGAAAACCTTGATCTCGATACGCCGGAAATCCTTATTGGGTGTGCCGCTGATATCTTCACGCCAAGTGAATTTGATTCCTGCCTGTTCGACCTTGCCATTGATAGAACCCACTTCAGGGAAGTCACGCAAGGCGGTATGCTCATTCAACCGGTTTTGCGCTACCCAGCCGGCGGCCAGCCTGGTCTTCATTTCCGAGACGGAACCAATCAGGCCCGAAGTGGCGCGCATGGCTGCAGCCAGCGCTACCGCCAAAATCACCAGCGCCACCAGTACTTCCACCAGTGTAAAGCCACGTTTCGCCTTCATCGGTTCAGCTCGATACATCAGGCTGCTCCTCCAGAAATACGCGGCCAAGTACGTCAGTGCGCAATTTCAGGCGTTTTTCGCCCAATACGAATCGCATGGCAAACAACTCATTGACACCAGACGGCATGAACAGCAGCCGGCCATCTGCAGGCAGGGGCTGCAAGCTCATCTGGATCTGATCGATGCGCATCTCGCCAGGCAAGCTACGCTCCCGCAGGTCCGAGCGGGTATCCAACATCACCCAGTCATTGTTTTCACGCCGGTAAAAACGGTAGGTCTGACCATCGGTCGCCCAGCCAATAGGTTCGCCACCTGCAACCGCCTCATCCCGAGCGGCTTCAAACAGCAACGCCAACCGCTCGCCTTCATCCCGTAACTGACGGGACTGGCCTGGATCCAGGCGCACGGCAGCCAATGTGATGATCACGCTGATGATCAGCACCACCACAATGATCTCGATCAGCGTGAAGCCCAGGTTCTGTTTGGCACGTTGGCCTGCAAACCGCATTCAAACATCCGCTCTCAATGAAGACTCACCAGGAGCCAACGTCGGCATCCACACCCTCACCACCTGCAGCACCATCTTCGCCATAGCTGAATACATCGATGTCGCCATGCAAACCGGGGCTCAAGTATTGATAATCACGGCCCCATGGATCTTGCGGCAATTTGTCGAGGTAGCCACCGGTTTTCCAGTTGTTCGGAATTGGGTTGGTCGTCGGTTTTTGTACCAGCGCTTTCAAACCTTGTTCAGTGGTCGGATATGTCGTGTTGTCCAGCTTGTATAGTTTCAGCGCCTGCACGATGGCACCGATATCATGCTTGGCAGCCACGACCCGCGCCTGGCCTGGGCGTTCCATCACTTTAGGCACCACCAGCGCCGCCAGCACGCCGAGGATGACGATCACCACCATGATCTCAATCAGGGTAAAGCCTTGATTACGTTTGCGTTGCATATTGAGTCCTTTTTGACAGGCCTGGGTTGGCCACTTATTTGACCAATTGGTTCATTTCGAAGACCGGTAACAGAATGGCCAGTACAATTACCAGCACCACCGCCCCCATCATCAGGATCAGTAGCGGCTCCATCAACCCGGTGATGGTGGCGACGCGTGTTTCCAGCTCATCGCTCTGTTGCTTGGCCGCACGTTCCAGCATGTGTTCCAGCCGGCCAGAAGCTTCACCACTGGCAATCAGATGGATCAACACTGGTGGAAATAATTTGCTGGCTGCCAGGGCACGCGACAGGCTCAAACCTTCCCGCACTTGTTTGGTCGATTCCTTGACTGCCTCACGCAAGGCACGATTGTCCACCACGCCCGTGGCTGCAGCCATTGCATTCAGCATCGGTACGCCAGAGCCCACCAGAATCGCCAAGGTGCTGGCCAGACGGGCTGTGCCAATTGAACGAGACATACGTCCAACCAATGGAATGGTCAACAGGAAGCGGTCAAACCGCAAATGAACCGCTTCGTTCTTCAACGCCCGCAGAAACAGGAACACGGTTAGTGCCAATACAATGGCAAACGGCAGACCGCCGATACGCACGGCATCTGATACAGCCAGCAACCCGCGTGTCAACAACGGCAATTGCTGATGCGTGTTCTGAAACACATTCACCACTTGCGGTACCACATAGGTCAAGAGGCCAGTTACCACCAGAATCGACACCACCGTAATGATGGCGGGGTAGATGAATGCCAGCATGACCTTGGAACGCAAGGCATGACGGGATTCGATGTATTCCGCCAGCCGCCGCATCACCTCGGGCAATTTGCCGGATTCTTCACCGGCACCGACCAAGGTGCGATACAAGTCCGGAAACACCTTGGGATGCTGCGCCAATGCATTGGACAGACTGATCCCTGACAGGATCTCACTGCGTACCGCAGCCAGCACTTCCCGTTCCCGCGGGGCTTCGGATTGTTCGATGACCACATTCAGCGCCTGTTCGATGGTCAATCCGGCGTCCAGCAGTGTAGAAAGTTGGCGAGTCATCAGCGACAACTGGCCGATGGATACCCCGCCTCGCCGGCTTCCACCACCCGTCTTGCCATTGTCGGCAACAATTTCACTGATCTCGACAACCATCAACCCCTGTTCACGCAAGGTTTGCCGGGCCAAGCGAGGGTTGTCCGCTTCCAGCACGCCCTTCAGGGTTTTCCCTGTGGTGGCATCGAGTGCTTCGTATCTGAATCCAGACATATAAAAAGGTCGTTGTGATTGGGTTTAAGTCATTTTCGCCCGTATTCTTCAGGACAGCGCAGCGCTTGGCAAGCCTGCCGTGGCATTCCCTTGCTCAAGCGGTACACTTTTTGCTCAATATCTGGCCGACCGGCGCGAATCAGCATGGCTATCCGCTATCTGACGTCAATGGATTGCCAGAATTCCCGCCCAATCTCTACCGACCACGCCTTCAAGGCAAAGATCCCAGGCAATAGGCAGTATCAACAGCATCAAACCACGATTCGAACCGCAGGCCAAACCCGCTTGGTCTGACGGAATGCCCAGGCCTGCTATCACGGACCCCATCAAATCGTCATGGACGCCACGTATTCCTGCTGTGATGGTTGCATCGGCCTGCCAAGCCGCCGCATAAGCACGACCCTTAGCCCGCCCGGCGCCTCATATCTGCTTTTCAGCAAGGATTTAAAGGTAAGTAACTGCCTGGCCGGGCTATACTCGCGTTGTCTCACCAATAGGAAGCAGTTATGGCCCGCATTCGCGCCATTGATGATGGAGAAAAAAAACTCAAGCGCCAATCCATTTTGGATGCAGCGCTCACGCTCTATCACGAAAACACTCGCGAGCTGCCTTCGGTCAGCCGCATTGCCGATGCCTGCGGACTGGCAAAAGGCACCGTCTACCTTTACTTCAAGACCAAGGAAGAGATTTTTCTGGCATTACTCGAGGATGGCTTTTATCGCCTGCTGGACGAAGTGGAACGTGTAATTGCCGATCACCCAGATCATCCCATGCAGCTGGTGGAAGCTTTTTTGACGCGTTATGTCGCGCTACTATCCGCCCAGCCTGATTTTTTGCGATTGGCGGCCATGACCAACGCCGTCATTGAGCAGAATCTGGATCAGCAGATCGCACTACAATTCAAAGCCGAGTTGCTGCGCCGCATGAACCGCGCTGGGATGCTGCTTGAAAAAGCAATACCCGCCCTGCCGCCGGCAGGTGGAATGCGTATATTGAGTCGTACCTATGCCTTGACCATTGGTCTATGGCAAGTGCTGGATTGGCCTGAAAATGTGCGTAGCCTCGCCGAACAGGAAGAGTTCAAACAAGCACGACCGGACTTTTTCGACGAACTACCCATCGCATTACGGCAACTTCTGGCTGGTGCATTGACCACTGTCTGAAACCCGGCCCCAGTCTCATCGCGATGGGAAAGGGGCCAGTCCAATTCCATCCAACACCAACATCTTCACGAATTCACGAAAGGAAACGCAGCAGCTGTGGCTTACCTATCACAAACCATCCTGTTTCTTGGGGTTGCCGTCATTGCGGTTCCACTATTCCGCAAACTTGGGCTGGGGGCCGTACTGGGTTACCTGATCGCCGGCGTCATCATTGGGCCATTTGGCCTCAAGCTCATCGACAATGTCGAGCAGGTGCTGCATGTCTCCGAACTGGGGGTGATCATGCTGCTGTTTGTGATCGGACTGGAGCTGGAGCCGTCCCGGCTCTGGGTACTACGACGCCCTGTATTTGGCTTGGGTGGGGCACAGGTGTTGTTGAGCGGGTTATTGCTAGGCGGCATCGCCGTCTGGCAGGGGTTGAATTGGAAA
Source organism: Chitinivorax sp. B (assembly GCF_005503445.1). Lineage (NCBI taxonomy): Bacteria > Pseudomonadati > Pseudomonadota > Betaproteobacteria > Chitinivorax > Chitinivorax sp. B. Next base: position 78,702 of record NZ_SCOH01000009.1, read on the forward strand.
AGTTCGCTGGTCATCGGCCTGGGCTTGGCCATGTCCTCCACCGCCTTTGTGTTGCAGACATTGGCCGAGCGGCAGGAACTGACTGCGCGCCATGGTCGTGATGCGTTTTCCATTCTGCTGTTTCAGGATATTGCAGTCATTCCGTTGCTGGCGCTGATTCCGTTGTTGGCCCCCATCCGTGTTGGCGAGGGCGGGTTGGATCTGGGCGATGCGGCACGTGCCATCGGCACCGTACTGGCAGTCATTGGGGCTGGCCATTACCTATTGCGCCCGGCCTTCCGCTACGTTGCTCGCAGTGGCGCCAAGGAATTGTTCACCGCCGCCGCGTTGCTGGTCGTGATCGGTAATGCCGTGCTGCTGGAATGGGCCGGACTGTCGATGTCACTGGGCGCCTTTCTGGCCGGTGTGATGCTGGCAGATTCGGAATACCGTCATGAGCTGGAAGCCAATATCGATCCGTTCAAGGGCTTGCTCTTGGGGTTGTTCTTCATTGCAGTCGGCATGTCTGCCAATCTGGGGATCGTTATCTCACATCCGTGGCAGGTTCTCGCCATCACCTTAGGCCTGATGCTGGTAAAAGCATTGGTGCTGTTGATCCTGGCATGTGTTACCGGTGCGGACCGGGCCACTGCCGTCAAACTTGGCATTACATTGTCGCAAGGTGGTGAATTCGCGTTCGTGCTATTCAGCGTGGCAGAAACGTCGAAAATCATTTCCACTTCCGTCAACGATACCATGGTGGTTGCTGTCACCTTATCGATGCTGATTGCGCCGTTCCTGTTCATCGGATACGACCGGTTGGTTGCTCCATGGCTGGAACATCGCAAGGAGCGGGAGTTCGACAAGATCGAAGATCATGGTCGCCCTGTCATCATTGCCGGCTTTGGCCGCTTTGGGCAAATCGTGGCACGGGTATTGACCAGCCACCACATCCCTTTTACTGCACTGGACAAAAGCACACAACAAGTCGACTTCGTACGACGTTTCGGCAACGAAATCTACTATGGTGACGCATCGCGTCTCGAACTGCTGGAGGCTGCCGGCACCGCACGGGCTCGGCTGTTTGTACTGGCGCTGGATGATGTCGAGGCCTCCATCAAAACAGCAGAAATGCTGCGTCGACACTTTCCTGACGTGCCGGTCTATGCGCGTGCCCGCAACCGCTATCATGCCTACAAGCTGATGGATGCCGGTGTCAGGGAAATCTACCGCGAAACATTTGGCTCCAGCCTGGAAATGGCCACAGATGTACTGGGTGGATTGGGGTTCGAATCAGAGAAAGCCAAGCAGGTCGTCCAGACTTTCCGTGACACCGATCTGGCCCTATTGGACCGCCAGCATGCGGTGTATCAGGATGAACACCTGCTGATTCAAACTGCACAACAAGCCCAGGAAGAACTGAAGCATCTGTTCGAATCGGATCAACATGAAACAGCCGATACCCAAATGCACAAGCAAGGCACCGCAGCGCCCACTTCCCTCCAATAGTGCGTTGAACCAGTTTGATTCCCGAAGTTACGCGATATAGCATGAAGAGGAGTGTCAAATGTCTTGGCACCCCAGAGCACAGTCAGTGTTACGTTCGCATGAGCTTGCCGGCCGCATCGTGTCAAGGCCAAGCGGGCCATGTCATGGCCGCCGCATCAGGACACAATGGCTTCAACGGCAACCATTTTCACGGCCAGCCAAAGGCCCGGCGGGAAATGACTCCCACCAGCCAATAACCATCGCCGGGAGCGACCATGCGCTTCAATCTGCTGTTGGGTGTGCTGACCATGCTGCTGGTGCTGACCAGCCAGCCAGCGGACGCAGCTCGCCCACCCCTGCAGGCATGGGATGGTCCAACCACCGGTCCGGCCGCTCACCCTGGAAAGAAGCTTGTCATTTACATTGCCCAGGATTACCGAAATGGCGGTATCACTGGCGTATATCGCGCCTTTACCGGTGCAGCGACCAGCAAGCTTGGCTGGCAGGTTCGGGCGGTTGATGGCAAGGGGGAGCAACAAATGGTTCGGGTTGTGTTTGCCCAAGCCATTGCCAGTAAACCGGATGCCATCGTATTAGGGGGAATTCCACCCAGCGATCTGCCCGACCTGATTGCGCAGGCACAACAACTTGGTATCAAATTGGTCGGCTGGCATGCTGGCGCCAAAGCAGGGCCTAGCAAGGAACTGTTCTTCAACGTTACAACCGATGCCTTGGCTGTCGCTCAAATGGCCGCCAATTACGCCATTCAGAATGCCAATGGCCCAATGGGTGCCGTCATCATCACGGACCGGCGCTTTGATATCGCCATCGCCAAATCCGACGCCATGAAGCAGATCATTGAGCAATGCCCGAACTGCCGCTGCCTGACGGTGGAAAACGTGCTGATCAGCAATGCGGCAGAAGAAGTCGGCGGTTTGGTGCAACGTCTGCATAAAAGCTATGGCAAGGCCTGGACACATACCTTTGCCATCAATGATGTCTATTTTGACGAGATGAACTTCCCCCTTCGGCAAATCAAGCGACCGGACATTCGCAACATTTCTGCAGGCGATGGCTCGTCCAAAGCCATCAACCGAATCCGGGGTGGGCTCTCCCAACAAGTGGCCACCATTGCCGAACCGTTGAATGCACAAGGCTGGCAACTGGCGGACGAATTGAACCGTGCATTTTCAGGCCTGCCACCCAGCGGCTATGTCACCAGCCCGGTATTGGTCACCCGTGAAATGCTGAATGTAATTGGCCCCCGCGATATCGATTCACACCTTGAATACCGCCAAGCTTATGAACGAATTTGGTTCCCCGCCAGAACAACAGCTCAACCGGCCAATCAAATGATATTTGATAACTGAATTGATCATCAAAACCCAGGATTCGGCCCCACCAACAGAATCAATAGCCCCATTGGGGCGGCAAGTTCTTCTTCCTTTTCCTGCCATTGGTTCTGGATGCCGTGACCTGCAGGATACGCCGGAATGTTGGGCATGCCATATGATCTGACGCGGGACATGCAGCAGCCTGTCGCAGGCCATCACGGACAGCACTGAGCTTGCGGATCATCTTGTCCAGCGCTTCTGCCCGACCTAAGAGCAGCTGTCGGTCGAGATGCGGCTGGCCGTCAGGCAAGAACATCAGTGCGATCTCTTCAAGCGAAAAGCCGGCCGTACGCCCTAGTGTAATGAGGGTCAACCGCTCCAACACACCGGGGTCAAATAAGCGGCGCAGACCTCGCCGGCCAACAGAATCAATCAATCCTTTTTCTTCATAGAATCGCAGTGTCGAGGCCGGCACGCCGGACTGACGTACCACCTCAGCGATATCCAGGTTTTTCATGTGTTTGACCTCAAGTCGACTTGAAGTGGCATAGTGCAATGTGTACATCGTGAACGCAAATACAAGGAGAGGATTGTGGAGGCCACACACCAAGCCAATGATGAACAGACAAAGCTATGGAATGGCCCTGCCGGCCATGCCTGGATCAACATGCAAGCGCTGCTCGACCAATTGTTCAAACCATTCGAGAACCTGCTTGTGGAGGCAGTTGTTCGCAATGCGGGTCACAAGGTACTTGATGTCGGCTGCGGTACAGGTGGCACCACGCTTGCCATCGCTTCGCGGCTCGGCACGAATGGTTACTGCACTGGCATCGATATTTCCGAACCCATGATTGCCACTGCCCAACTTCGTTCCGAACGAGACAACACACCGGCAAGTTTCATTTGTGCCAATGTCCAAGCCCACAAATTCGAACCAGCCTGCTTCGACATGATTATTTCGCGCTTTGGCGTCATGTTCTTTGATGACCCTGTGCAGGCATTTTCCAATTTGAAGCATGCCGCTCGAGACAAGGCCAAACTCCGTTTTATTGCTTGGCGCAGCGCGGCAGAAAACCCATTCATGACAACGGCCGAACGTGCTGCTGCCCCACTGATCCCCAACCTTCCCACCCGTCGGCCAGATGCGCCTGGGCAATTTGCCTTCGGCGACCAGCATCGGATCTACAGCATCCTGCACCAAAGTGGATGGACCGATATCCAAATCCAACCGATCGATGTGGCATGTACGTTCCCCGAGCAGAATCTACTCCAATACCTGACTCAACTGGGCCCGGTTGGATTGATCTTGCAAGAAGCAGATGAGCAAACGCGCACACGCGTCATCCACGTAGTCCGCCAAGCTTTTGACCCCTATGTGCATGGCATGGAAGTCCGATTTACTGCGGCGTGCTGGATGGTCAGTGCAACGTCATAGCAGCACCCCTGAAGTGGTGATGGTGCCAGACAATCCCGGTTGCTTGTCTGGTCGATTTAAGATTGACGCCATTTGCTATGCTACTGACTGTACCCCAGATTCAAGACAATGAAAGGTTGAGGGCGTATGAACAATGCTTTTGCAACCCTGTTGGGAAGCGATTACCTATTGCTCCCCAGTCCTGTAAAAGCATTTCATGAAGTTGACAAGGCAATATTTGAAGGACATGCCGTAGTAAAGGGTAAAAAAACGGTGCTGGCTGCATTCATCAGGTGGGTCTTCAACTTTCCGGTACCATCTGAATCCACTGCAGTAACGGTATCCGTTGAGCGTACCGATAGAATGGAAAAATGGCGTAGAAATTTTGGCGGAAGAAGTTTCGCATCTTCATTCCGAATCGATGAGTCTGGACGTTTGCTCAGCGAGGTGTTTGGCCCCTTCCGATTTTACTTTGCCTTAACGGTTTCTGAAAATCGACTGAACTGGAATTTCATCCGCTGGTCAATCGGCCCCATCCCCTTACCCACTGTATTGGGCCCCAAAATCGTGTCATGGGAAGGGGAGAACAGCGAAGGAAAGTACCAGTTCTTCTCAACGGCCCACTTTCCAATCATTGGGGAATTGATTTATTACGATGGCTTTGTTTCACGAGTGTAATCGTCACACGTGTGTGATACGAGCCTTGCCACTCAACCCATCATCGACGAAATGCATCGGTGCGGTACGGTCCTGCCATGTGTAACGCAACCCAGCACCTGAGTGAGCAACCGATCACGCTCAAACCCACACGCCACGTGCGAATTTCACATCAAGACTGGCAACGTGCAAAATATCCACGGATTCATCGTGCCTTCGGCGACCACACTCGTGCTTTCAGGTGCTCACATGACAACCCATTTGTCCCGCATTCATACAACTCGCACCAGCTTGGCCAAGTTGGTGGTAATCAGTTTATTGGCAGCATGCACCACGCCACCGCCAGCAGAGGCGCCAACACCCATAGCCCAGCCACCGGTTCAATCAGCACCGCCTGCAACACCAGCACCAGATATGGCAGGATTTGTGACCACCATGTCAGCCAAGATCAAGCGCCATATCAAAATCCCCAAAAACCTGCGTGGGAATCCAGAAGCCATTTTCTATGTGACGGTGTCGCCCACCATGGCAGTACTCAAGGTAGAGAAACGTAAAGGCAGCGGCAATCCAGCCTACGACAGGTCAATCGAAAAAGCGATTCGCGCAGCTTCGCCATTACCACCTTGGCCAGCCGGCGAACCATTACCACCTGGTTTCATACTGAAATTCCGACCCAATATGTAAGAAACCGTTGAATGGTGATAGGTAACAACAGCCATACCCCCTATCCCGTTTAGCTTTGCCAAGCGCAATGCAAGGCGCCCACAACATGGGTAAGACGCACAGATCGTCTGCGTCCGGAGACTTTTCTTGGTGAAACAAGAAAAGTCCCACGTCTGCTGGGTCAACCGGCATCCAGACTGCCCACATGGCCTTTGACAGTAAAGCCAGGGCACAACATCCGTTATCGGCTTGAAACAGATCCCCGATCCTTCAAGCCATACCCATTTCCACAATCTGATCGCGGTAAGTTTTTAATAAATCTGTAAATTGATATGGAAAAATCTTCCTAACTAGGCTTTGATGAAACAATCAGCCTTGAGATGCCAGCATGGAATTCGACGAAGTCAAACCGGAGCACTTCAGCACACTGTCGCGCAATCCGTTCCCACATATCCTGATTGATCGTGCGCTGATGCAGATTGCCGGCGGTGGTCAGTCTGCATCGGAGTTTCACAAGAAGGTACTGGCAGCAGCGGGTTGGAAACACCACAATCTGGTGCCGTTTGGCAAATACCCCAAAGAAGCCGCCGACGTTTACAACCACATCCGTGCTGTGCTGGTCAGTTGCAGCGATGATGCGGAAGCCATTCTAAAAGCCTTGCAGGCCAATAGTTAGTCGCTTGTGTTGAGGGCGAGATGACCATTCATCTCGCTATGCCCTGCCTTTACCGATTCTTGCTCGCAAGTGCCGGTTTACGCCGATTTCGAAGTAGTCAGGCCCGCTAGATCAGTCGCACTTTCACATAGCTACCCGGCGCATCTTCCAATGCAGACACGCCCCCTACCCCCGGCTGGCGTGCTGCAACCAGTTTGCCGTTATAGGGTTTCACCCATTCCGCCCAATCCAGCCACCATGAACCTTCATTCGGCTTGGCCTCAGCCAGCCATTGGTCTGCGGTTTCACAAATCACCTCGTTGGTCATGTAACCATACTTGTTGGCGGTCGGGGGATTGACGATGCCGGCGATATGGCCGGAACCACCCAGCACGAAACGCTTGGGCCCGGCGAGCAGACGGGTCCCAAGGTAGGTGGTTTTCCAAGGTGCAATGTGATCCTCACGGGTAGAGATCCAATAGGCTGGTGTCTTGATCTTGCGCAAGTCGATTGGCACGCCATTCAAGGTGATACCACCAGGTTCACGCAAGCGATTGTAGAGATACATGTTGCGCAGGTAAAAACTGTGCATGGTTGCCGGCATGCGAGTAGAGTCGGAATTCCAGTACAACAGGTCGAAGGCCATCGGCTCGCGACCCAGTAGGTAATTGTTGATGACAAATGACCAGATCAGGTCATTCTCACGCAGCAGATTGAATACTTCCGCCATCTGGTGACCTTCCAGATAGCCTTTTTTGTTCATGTAGGCTTCCAACCGGGCAATCTGTTCTTCATCCACAAACACTTCCAACTCGCCGATGTCGGAAAAATCCATCAACGTGGTCATGAAAGTAGCGGCCTTGATACGGTTATCCTTCTTGGCGGCCATCTGTGCCAGTGTCGCAGCAAGCAAGGTACCGCCAATGCAGTAGGCCATGGCCTTGACCTCCTTCTCGCCAGTGGCCTCATAAATGGCATCCAACGCGGCCAAGGGGCCCGCCTGAAGATAGTCTTCAAAATGCTTGCCGTGCAGGCTTTCATCCGGATTGACCCAACTGATCACGAAAACAGTATGACCCTGGTCAACCGCCCATTTGATCAACGAATTCTTCGGTTTCAGGTCAAGAATATAGAATTTGTTGATCCATGGCGGAATCACCAGCAACGGCCGCTGAAATACCTTATCAGTACTGGGAGCGTACTGGATCAGTTGCATCAGCTCGTTCTGGTAGATGACCTTGCCGGGTGTAGTCGCAATGTTTTCACCCAGATTGAATGCGGCCAGATCGGTCATGCGTGTCGCCAAACGGCCACCTCCCCGCTCCAGATCTTCAAGCAGTTGCTGCAGCCCATTGATCAGATTCTCACCATTGGTTGCAATAGTCTCCTTCAATACCTGAGGATTGGTAGCAGCAAAATTGGTGGGGGACATGGCATCCACGAACTGTCGAACATAAAACGCCACTTTCTTACGGGTATGAGCATCCAGTCCATCGGTCTTGTCCACTGCCCCGAGCGCGTGGTTAGCTAACAGCAGATATGATTGCTTGATGAAATCAAATAGGGCGTGTTGCGCCCACGTTTCGTCTTTGAATCGCTTATCACCTGGGGCCGATTCAGCCACAGGCGGCACGTTGGCCTGCAAGGTCCAGTGTTCGAGCGAACGCTTCCACAGGTTGGCTGCATCCTGCCAAAAAGCCATCTGGATCTCAAATGCACGCTGCGGATTTGCCAATAGTTTTTTCGTCCACTCCTGCATCAATTGGGCAATCATGTTTGGATCCAGCACACTGAACTGCTCGTGATCCTGTTTCGCCATAAAATCGGCCAACATCTTGTGACTCCGGGTCATGATGTCCTGCCATTGCTTGGCCAATTGGGCCGGATCAGGTGCTGTATTGTTTGCCATTCTCATCTCCTCGTGATGCGACCCGCCATCCGTCGTATTGTGCACATTCTCTTCTGGACAAGCATAGCAGCGACACCGATATTTGACTTTGGGCAACGTTGGTTATGCGTCAGTTTGTTAAAACCTGGATCAGCGATCACCATCAATCCCATAAGCAATCAGGCCAAATGCGCTAAAGTGAAACATTTCAGTTTCCGTATAAATGTCCAAGGGTGGGATGATATATAACTTGAAGTGGTACATAACAAGTGGCGCCCCCACCCAGCTTTAGCGCGCCCGTTTGGAGTTGGTGATGTCTGTTACTCAAAATGCGAATAAAAATCGTGTAATTGACCGCATTCAGGATTGCGCAAAATCGGCCTTGTCGCCAGATATGCTCGCAATACTGACCCCATTTATCGCGCATTACTATGCAGATGTCGCCGATGAAGATATTGCAAACCGTGATCCACTTGATTTGTATGGTGCTGCGTGCAGCCATTGGCAATTGGGTCGACAGCGTACACCTGGCGCCGCAATCGTGCGTGTCTATAATCCGGACTTCGAATCCGATGCTTGGCAATCCACGCATACGATTGTCGAGATCGTCAATGACGACATGCCGTTCCTGGTCGATTCGATCAGCCTGGCACTGAATGCACGCGGCCTGACCATTCACTTGATCGTGCATCCGGTGGTTGCCTTAGTCCGTGGCGACGATCATAGCTATATCAACCAGTGCGAACCAGAGGAGATCGGCTGCCGGCACGAATCCTTCATGCACTTCGAAATTGATCGGCAATCCGACCCCACTGCGCTTCATTCGTTGGAAACCACCTTGCGAGCCGTGCTGGCCGACGTACGTGCTGCGGTGGAAGACTGGCCTGCCATGTTACATGCCATCAGTGAGGCGCGTGACGAATTCAAGCACAGCAACCCAACAATACTGCCGTACACGACGGACGAAATTGATGCATTTCTACATTGGCTGGCTACAAACCACTACACCTTCCTGGGCTACCGTCGGTATGACCTGATTGCCCATCACCAGCATCTGGCACTCAAAGTCGTCCCCGAGAGTGGATTGGGTGTATTGCGTGATGCCGCCGACAGCGGCCATTCCAAAAGCTTCGAGGCCCTGACACCAGAGCAACGTCAACAAGCCCTTGATCCCGATCCGTTGATCCTGTGCAAGTCCAATACCCGAGCAACGGTGCACCGCGCCGGCTATCTGGACTATGTCGGCCTGAAGCGGTTTGATCAGGATGGCAATGTGATTGGCGAGCATCGTTTTCTGGGGCTGTACACCTCAGACTTGTACAATAATTCACCCCGACAGGTGCCGATATTGCGCGCCAAAATCGATGCAGTCCTGGCCGATTCTCAATTTCTTGCCGGCAGCCACAAAGCCAAAACTCTGCTGAATGTGCTGGAAACCTATCCGCGGGATGAATTACTCGAACTGTCTGTCGAACAACTGAAAACATTCAGCCAAGGTATTGTCAACTTGCAAGAACGGCAGCGAGTGCGCCTGTTTGTGCGCCGTGATGCCTACGGCCGCTACTTTTCCTGCCTGCTGTATGTGCCACGCGATAACTGGAACACTGAAGTGCGGTTACATATCCAGCAACTATTGTTGGATACGTTTGGTGGCCGCCATGCGGAATTCTGGGTCACCTTATCTGAATCGATGCTGGCGCGCATCGAGTTCATCATTCGCGTCGCCCCCACAGCGCAGATATCGTTCAATGCCGATGCCCTGGAACAACAGGTGGCGCAGTTATGCAGGCGCTGGGAAGACAACCTGGGTACGGCGCTCGTTGAAGTCAGCGGTGAGGAACAAGGTACCAAGCTACTGAAGCATTACTGGTCCGCCTTTCCGGCTGCCTATCGAGAAGATTTCCAGCCACGGCATGCTGCTCAGGATATGCTCAAACTGGAGATGCTGACCGATACCCACACCAGTGAGCTGGCACTGCGTCAGGTCTTGGCGGGCTCACAGCAACGCATCTGCCTGAAATTGTTCCGTAACACCGAGACCAGCTTGTCACGCACGCTGCCAATGTTGGAAAACATGGGTGCGCAAGTGCTCGAAGAACGTCCCTATTTGATTCGACCTACCCATGGCGGGCCATTCTGGATCACCGATTTTGCCATGCAACTGGCTGATCCCGAGTTGTTCGTGATCGAACAGAACCGCAGCAATTTCCTGGAATGCTTCTCGCGGGTATTCAGCGGCGAGGCGGAAGATGATGGCCTGAACCAACTGGTACTGTTGTCAGGGCTGGATTGGCGTGAGGTGGCATTGGTTCGGGCGTACAACAAGTATTTGCGGCAAGCCGGCCTGACCTTCTCACAACATTATGTCGAACAATGTCTGGCCAATCATGCCCACATCGTGTGGCAGCTGGTGGCCCTGTTCAAGGCACGACATGACCCGGTACACAGCGACTCATCGTCCGCGCAGACCTTGTTCGAAGACTTGCACCTTCAGCTCGATCGTGTGGCCAATCTGGCAGACGACCGCATTCTGCGCGGTTTTCTGACAGTTATCCTGGCCACCTTACGTACCAATTATTTCCAACATGATGCCGACGGCCTGCCCAAGCCATATATTTCGTTCAAGCTGAATTCTGGCGCGATTGATTTTCTGCCACAGCCCAAACCGATGGTCGAAGTCTGGGTCTATTCCCCGCGTGTCGAAGGAGTCCATCTTCGCGGTGGTAAAGTAGCACGCGGTGGCCTGCGCTGGTCAGACCGCATGGAGGATTTCCGGACCGAGGTGCTGGGATTGGTCAAGGCACAAATGGTCAAGAATGCAGTCATCGTACCAATCGGTTCCAAGGGCGGCTTCATCTGCAAGCAGTTGACGCCTAGCCAGGATCGTGACGCCATTCAAGCTGAAGGAATAGCCTGCTACCAGACTTTTATCCGAGGCTTGCTTGATCTGACTGACAACCGGATCGGTGGCAAAGTGATACCGCCACCCGATCTGGTCAGGCTGGATACAGACGATCCTTACCTGGTTGTAGCGGCAGACAAAGGCACCGCCACCTTTTCGGACATTGCCAATACCATTGCACTTGAATACAACTTCTGGTTGGGAGATGCCTTTGCGTCTGGCGGCTCAGCCGGGTATGACCACAAGCAGATGGCCATCACTGCGCGCGGCACTTGGGAATCGGTCAAGCGCCACTTCCGGGAAATGGGCATCGATACACAAACAACAGACTTTACCGTGGTGGGGATCGGAGACATGTCGGGTGATGTGTTCGGTAATGGCATGTTGTTGTCCCGACATATCCGCTTGCTTGCCGCATTTGATCACCGCCACATCTTCATCGACCCCACCCCGGACACCGCCACCAGCTATACGGAACGGGAGCGTCTGTTCAAGTTGCCGCGCTCGTCCTGGGCGGACTACAACCCGGCATTGATTTCTGCAGGTGGTGGGGTATACCCACGCAGCCTTAAGGTGATCAAGTTATCGCCCGAAGCACGAGCTGCACTGGCTATCAATGCCGAAACATTGACACCCACCGATCTGATTCAAGCGCTGTTGAAGGCACCTGTGGATCTGCTATACAACGGCGGGGTCGGGACATATGTCAAAGCCAGCAAGCAAAGCCATGCCGAAGCCAACGACCGCTCAAACGATCTGCTGAGGGTCGATGGCCGGGACTTGCGTTGCCGAGTGGTTGCCGAAGGTGGCAATCTGGGCTTCACCCAGCCGGGGCGAATTGAATATGCCTTAGGCGGCGGCCGCATCAACACCGACGCCATCGACAATTCAGCGGGTGTGGATTGCTCGGATCATGAAGTCAACATCAAGATCTTGCTGAATGCCGTCATGACCGATGGGGAGTTGTCGCTGAAGCATCGCAACAAATTGCTGGCAGACATGACCGATGATGTCGCTGCGTTGGTACTGAACGACAACTACCTGCAAACGGAAGTGCTGACATTATCGCAGGCGATCGCCCCGCAAATGATCAACACCCACGCCCGTTTCATTGCATTTCAGGAACGCAGCGGCCGGCTGAGCCGCCGACTGGAATACCTCCCTACAGATGAGGAAATTGCAGATCGCCGCCTAGCACGGCAAGGGCTGACCCGACCAGAGCTGGCCGTGCTGCTGGCCTATGCCAAAATTGATTTATACGATCAATTGCTGGATTCATCGGTACCTGACGAAACCGACTTCAATCAGTTGTTGCTACGCTACTTCCCACCGGCGCTGTGTGAGCGTTACACCGACCAGATGCTGGATCACACCCTGAAACGGGAAATCGTGGCCACCTTTCTGACCAATCAACTGATCAACCGGATGGGTATGACCTTTATCTTCCGCATCAACGAAGAAACCGGTTTTTCGGCACCTGACATTACGCGTGCCTGGTACGCCGCCAGTCAGGTATTTGATGCCCGGCGCTTTTCGCAGATCATCGAAGCATTGGACGGAAAAGTACCAGCCCATATTCAGGCCGAATTACTACATGAACTGCGTAAGCTGGTTGAGCGTGCCACACGATGGATGCTACGTAATTGCCGCTTTGCACATGATTGCAACGAAATCGTTCGGCAATACCACGGTGGAGTACTGGAACTAATTGATGTCCTGCCGCGCATTCTGCAAGGTGAGGACAAAGGCCGTAGCGATGCACTGGAACGCCGATGGCTGGAACATGGCGTACCGGCAGACCTGTCTGCGGTGTTGTCTCGGGCTGAACCATTGCTTTCGTCACTGGATATTTTGGATATCGCACATGCCAATATGGCCGAACCACAAGTCGTGGCATATGTGCATTATGATATTGGTGCCAGCCTGTCACTGGACTGGATGCTGACTGCCATCAATCGATTGCCTCGTGATAATCGCTGGAACACCCTGGCCCGCTCTGCCCTGCGTGATGACCTCTACCGACAGCACCGTTCCTTGACCGCGCTGGTGCTGCAGACAGCCCATACCGGCGACTGGCAAACCGCCGGCGCCACCTGGCGTGCCCACCGGCAGGTTGGTGTAGATGCATGTCGCGAATTGCTGACGGAGCTGCAGGCCCACCCGACGCAGGATCTGGCCATGTTGTCTGCTGCGTTGCGAGAACTGCGCAATCATTTGATTGGTGGATAATTGGCGGCCGCTCACCTAAGCTGAAGCAAATGGCATAAGACCCGTGGCCAAGCCCACAGCCTTTTTGCGTCATGTGGCAAGCAACATGCTTGCCGCCATGACATAAATATCGTCACCTCCGAATCAGTCGTAACTGACAGCCTGTTGTAAATGGATCATACCGTTAGGTGCTGTTGAACCAGTTTCAGAATGCGTGTTATAGCGATTGTTGAAACCAGTTCAAGATCTGTCATGAGCGACCACCAGTGGGGTGACGCACAACGCAAAAGTGGAATATACGGCGATGCATGAGGAGTTCAGCAGCACATGAGCCACAATCGCGGGCGCGCAAATAAAATTCGGTTTAGCCTGCTTTTGCCTTGGGGGCGCGCTGTCTTTTTCACCAACCTGTATCGAGATCCTTCATGAGTATTGCCAAACGTTTGATCCTGTTGATCGCCATCAGCCTGATTGCACTGGTTGTTGTGGGTATAACCGGTGCCAGGTTGGCTCACAAAACTGAAGAAAAACTGAAGTACACGCAGACAAATATTCTCCCTTCCATGGAACTACTAGCCGAAGCAGAGCGAGGTGTATTGCTGATTCGCTCAACCGTGCTGCTTCATCTGTTGACGATTGAGGCCGAGGCCAAGACCAAACACGAACAGACCATCAAGGAATTGCACGACCGTGTATCGGCCAATCTGCAAACCTATGAAACGCTGGCGGATGACCAGGAAGATAAAAAACTACTTGAGGCGGACCGAACCGCACTTGCGGAATATGACGCGGTTCGCGCCAAAGTGTTGGCTTTGTCACGAGACAACAACCTGACTGAAGCACGTGATATGGCACTGAATGTAGCCAGCCCCAAGATTGCTGCGCTGATGAACGCGGTGGCGACTCACCGTGGCTACAACAGTAAATATGCTGCGCAGGAAGAAGCCGAAGCAACAGCCGCCATTGCCCGTGGCCTGACCATCAACTGGGTGCTGATCGTTGTGGCGGTGTTGATTACTGTCATTTCCGGCTGGTTGCTGTATCGCGCGATTGTAGGTTCCTTGCATAACATTCGTGGCGTGGTGACACACATTGAACAATCGCTGGATTTCACCCAGCGCGCCGACATACAGCGTCGCGACGAAGTTGGCGATACCGCTGGGGCGTTCAATCAATTGCTGATCCGCCTGCAGGACAACCTCAAGTCATTGGCACAACGGGCGGTAGAGGTGTCGGCATCCGCCAATCAGTTGTCACAAACAGCCCAACAGGTATCACAGTCATCCAATGCCCAAAGTGAGGCTTCGTCCAATGTTGCATCGACCGTCGAGGAAATGACCGTCAGCATCAATCATGTTGGCGATCGGGCTAACGAGACCAATCAGTTGGCCACTGAAGCTGGCAAGCTGGCTCAATCTGGTCGGAACGTCATTGAACAGACGGTGCGAGACATTCGCGACATCGCCAGCACGGTAAGTCAGGCCGCTACCCGAATTCGTGAACTGGAAGCGCAAAGCCAGCAGATCTCCACCGTGGTCGCGGTCATCAAGGAAGTGGCCGATCAAACCAATCTACTGGCACTGAATGCAGCCATTGAAGCCGCACGAGCCGGCGAACATGGCCGTGGCTTTTCGGTTGTGGCAGACGAGGTGCGACTGCTGGCAGAACGTACCTCCGTTTCCACTCAGGAAATCTCGCGCACCATATCGGCTATGACAGCCAGCGCAGTCGGTGCAGTCAAAGGCATGGAAGATGCAGTCAGCCAAGTCGAACAGGGTGTCGCCCGCGCCGATGATGCGGCCCAGGCCATCGCCCGTATTGGCGAAAGCTCAGACAAAACCGTGACCATGGTCGGCGAAATCACGTCCGCCATTCGCGAACAGGCAACAGCCAGCAATAATATCGCCTCACAAATTGAACGCATTGCGCAAATGGCAGAGCAGGCCAGTGCCGCAGCCCATGAAACTGCCTCAACAGCATCTCAACTGGACGATGTAGCCACGGCAATGCGCGAAATCGTTGCGGCCTATCGAGTATGAACCTGCTTGGCAGAACACTGCACCACGCGTTCCATCCATTTACAGCAACCTTGTTAAGTCAACACCCCATCACGTACCCGATGGGGTGTTTTTCAAGCTTGGTGCGCTTGACCACTGACAACCCAATACACAACAGCCTGCTGGGTACCGTTGGCAGTGTCAGTCAACCAATTGAGCCGCACGCTGCTCGATGGCGGAAATATCCGCCTTCATGGCCCGAGCCAAAGCCTTACCATAATTCGCATCAGCCTTGAAAAAGTAGGACAGCATGATGTCCCGTACTTCCATGTGTTTTACTTGCCCCAGATCCCCTGCCAGATTGGCTATCAGATTTTTTTGCTCAGTCTCAGACAGAGATCGGTAGAACTCTCCCGCTTGGCGAAAATTCAACGGTTTGCCAATGGCTGCCTGTTGAGTTGTCCCTGCCAAGGGCAAACGGCTGGACTTGAACTCAGCTTGATCACGAATATTGATCAGCCGGCTGGGTTCATAGTTGACAGTACCGGTACGTTTGCCACTATTGAGGGCACCATCCTGGTTGTGGCTGTGTACTGCCACACGCGGTTGATTGATTGGCAATTGCAGAGCGTTGGCGCCCACTCGGTGCATTTGCGTGTCTGCGTAGGAAAACACACGCCCCTGTAGCAAACGATCTTCGGACGGCTCAATCCCGGGCACGAGATTGGACGGCGCAAAAGCGCTCTGTTCTGTTTCCTGAAAGACATTGTCTGGGTTGCGGTTGAGCGTCATCGTGCCGACTTTGCGTTCCGCTACACCTGTCCAGACTTTCGTGGCATCCAATGGATCAAAATCGAATCCTGCCAGTTGTTCCGGTTTCAGTACCTGCACATACAGATCCCATTTCGGGAAATCCTGCCGTTTGATCGCATCGATCAAATCACGCGAGGCATGGTTGAAATCCTTGGCTTGAATCGCTTCTGCCTCTTTGCTGGTCAGGTTCTGCTCACCCTGCCGTGACTTCCAGTGAAATTTCACATAAGCATACTGACCTTGGGTATTCACCCATTTATAAGCGTGGACACTGTTGCCATCCATCTGGCGATAGTTTCTTGGAATGCCGTAATCCGAATAGACTCGGGTCACCATGTGGGTGGCTTCCGGCACATGTGAGAAAAAGTCGAAGAAACGGTTCGGGTCTTGCAGGTTGCTATCAGGTGCGGGTTTCAGTGAATGCACCATGTCAGGAAACTTGATCGCATCGCGAATAAAGAACACAGGCAGGTTGTTGCCAACCAAATCCCAGTTGCCTTCGCTGGTATAAAACTTGGTTGCAAAACCACGTGGATCACGCACGGTTTCAGGTGAATGGTTCCCATGGATCACAGTGGAAAAACGCACAAATACTGGAGTTTGTGTACCTTTGACAAATACAGCGGCCCGGGTCAAGGCCGATACGTCCTCAGTTGCTTCAAACACCCCATGGGCACCACTGCCACGTGCATGTACGACGCGTTCTGGTACTCGTTCGCGGTCAAAACGCTGCAATTTCTGGATTAGATGCACATCCTGCAGTAGCACCGGGCCATGCTGGCCCGCAACCTGGGAATTCTGGTTATCACCCACCGGCGCACCATTATCACGCGTCTGTGTCTGCGCCCACACTGGATTGGCAAGACCCAAAGCCAGCACCAGGCCACTGACTGCAGTGTGCCTTGCAAAGCAGGATGCAGTTGAAACTTGAACGTATGTCATTCTTTTTCTCCTTGTTTAAGCAGGGCAGCCCAGTCTAGGAGAATCAAAATTATTCTTAAAATTAATTGATAATATCAGTTACATAGTTTTTTACTATATTAATATCCAAGCATAGATATTTAAAAGACAAATCAATATATTGTGCGCATCAACCTGATGCACCAATCTCATGACTGGCCAGTCAATGGCAAAAAAACTTCGGGGATGAACAGCAGGATTTCACCGGGCGGGTGAGTCAGCGCGGCGATGACCCGTAGGTGAGTCACAAGCATATGAAATAACAGGGGCCGTACCAGGCAGCCCCTGTTCAAAGATCAATCCCACCAGAAGAACCAGGTGGAACCGTTCAAGAGTGAAGCAGCAAGTTGCTCGATAGTTTCGGTACCTTGTTCAACGATATCGATGCAGTAGACATACTGTTCCTTGGCCAGGGTAATGGCTTCATCGCGTGTCGTCGGTGGACGGCTAACTTCAAATTCAACCGTGGAGCTGGTAATTGCGACCACTTTGGCGCCATATTCCTCCTCCCATTTACGGAACAGGCTGGCATGTACTTCTGGGAATGGGCATTCATTCCACCCTCCCATCTTCAGATAGCACGGTACTTGCCAGGATTCCTCTGTAGGGACCAATCCGATATACACTTTTTCCAGCGGCTTGCCGGTCGACAGATCAAGGTGGCTGATCAGCCCCTCGCTCGGCTCCTCATCATCCGGCCATTCACCACGAGGCGCACGATAGTATTCGCTGTCATTCTTCGCCCGCGCCACCAACCAACTTCGCGGATTCAGCTTGGCTGCGTTGTCGATCAGATCCTGCACGCTGTCTTCCACATCCTGCAGATTCTCGCTTAAAGCCAGCACGCTGTCTGAATCTCCCAGTAAAACAGGATAACCCCGATTCTCGCCACGCAGACGATGCAAGGTGGCCAGTGCCTCATTGCCTGGTATGGCCATGACTTCGAAACCAAATTCCCTCATATTTTCTCCGTTTGGAAAACCAGGTAGAACGAATCACACAATGGATGCCTCATACAACCTGGCGGCAGGTTGGTATATCGGCATATTGCCATTGTAGACCGCCATCAATCGACAGCCTAACACGCATCAACCACAAATGTTGGGCCAAACGGAACTTATGGCAGCTAACAGCCGCCGAGCGGAGCCTAGCCATTACTCTACAGGCCACTGCTGGTGCGGCTTCCCACATTTTTACAATAATCGAGCGCTTGGTTACCCAGTCACATTGGATACATCAAAGTCTCCCTCAATTTCCCAATACCCCAAGCGCACGCAAAGCGATCAATCGCTCATTCGATACCCCCAACCAGTCAATCAGTGCAGTATCGGTATCCTGTCCCAATAGAGGCGGAGCTGTACGATATTCGACAGGTGAAACGGATAACCGCAGTGGGCTGGCAACAGTTGGGGCATGGCCTGCAGTTGGATGATACAGATCGACATGTAAGCCACGTTGTACGACCTGTGGATCAGCAAATACCTGATCCAGCGTATTGATCGGCCCACAGGGCACCCCAACCGCTTCCAGTGCCGCGATCCATTCAGCAGTCGTACGCATTACCGTGGTCTGGCGGATCAACGGGACCAACCGTTGTCGGTTGGCAACACGCGCCCGATTGGTGGCAAAACGTTCATCCTGAGCCCACGCCTGGCCAGCAACCTCGCAAAACTTGGCAAACTGGCTGTCGTTACCTACCGCCAGGATCATGTCGCCATCTGCAGTCGGAAAAGCCTGGTAAGGCACAATATTAGGGTGAGCATTGCCCAGCCGCTTTGGGGCGATGCCTGTGGCCAAGTAGTTCATCGCCTGATTGGCCAAGCAGGCCACCTGCACATCCAGCAAAGCCATGTCGATATGCTGCCCTTCGCCAGTCCGATCACGGTGTGCCATGGCGGCCAATACGCCAATCGTGGCATACAAGCCAGTCATGATGTCAGTCAATGCCACCCCCACTTTCTGCGGATCGCCATCCGGCTCCCCCGTCAGGCTCATCAACCCACCCAGACCTTGAATCAGAAAGTCATAGCCAGCTCGCTCGGCATAAGGACCATCTTGGCCAAAGCCAGTGATAGAACAGTAAACGAGCTTTGGATTAACCGCTTTCAAACTGACATAGTCCAACCCATACTGCTTGAGCCCGCCAACCTTGAAGTTTTCCAGTACCACATCGGCCTGCATCGCCAATTCACGGATCAATGCCTGACCTTCCGGTTTAGCCATATCCACCGTGACTGAGCGCTTGTTACGATTGGTAGCCAAGAAATAGGCAGCCTCGCTGGTGGGGTGCCCTGCGGCATCGTTCAGATAGGGTGGCCCCCAACTACGGGTATCATCACCACTGCCCGGGCGCTCAATCTTGATCACATCCGCCCCCAGATCACCCAGTATCTGGCTGGCCCATGGCCCAGCCAGCACCCGCGACAGATCCAGCACCTTCAGGTGCGACAACGCCCCCATCTTAGAAGAACGCCTGAATGCCCGTCTGGGCTCGGCCCAGAATCAGGGCATGCACGTCATGGGTACCTTCATAGGTGTTGACCGCCTCCAGATTCATCACATGACGGATCACCCCATATTCATCGGAGATACCGTTGCCCCCGTGCATGTCACGGCTGATGCGGGCAATCTCCAATGCTTTACCGCAGTTGTTGCGTTTGATCAGCGAAATCATTTCCGGCGCAGCACGGCCTTCATCCATCAAGCGGCCTACGCGCAACGCACCTTGCAAACCCAAGGTAATATCTGTCTGCATATTGGCCAGCTTCAACTGAATCAGCTGATTGGCTGCCAGCGGCCGACCGAACTGTTTGCGATCAAGCGTATATTGACGGGCCGCATGCCAGCAGAATTCCGCCGCACCCATGGCCCCCCAGGCGATTCCATAGCGAGCCTTGTTAAGACAACCAAATGGACCTTTCAGCCCTTTCACGTTAGGCAACAATTGCTCATCCGGTACAAACACCTGATCCATCACGATTTCACCGGTGATAGAGGCGCGTAAACTGAACTTACCTTCAATCTTGGGTGCAGATAACCCCTTCATGCCTTTTTCAAGGATGAAACCACAGATCTCACCTTCGTCATCCTTGCCCCATACCACAAAGACATCGGCAATCGGCGAATTGGTAATCCACATTTTATTGCCCGTCAGTTGCCAACCACCAGTTACCTTGCGAGCCCGTGTCAGCATGCCACCAGGATCTGAGCCATGATCAGGTTCAGTCAAGCCAAAGCACCCAACCAATTCACCTTTGGCCAGCCTGGGCAGATATTTTTCCTTTTGTGCGTCCGATCCGTAAGCATGGATCGGATACATTACCAACGAGGATTGCACGCTCATTGCCGAACGATAACCACTATCCACGCGCTCCACCTCGCGTGCAATCAAACCGTAGGCCACATGATTGACGCCCGCACATCCATAGCCCTGGATCGTGGCACCCAACATACCCAGTTCGCCCAGTTCATTCATGATCTCGCGATCGAAATGCTCATGGCGATTGGCCTCACGTACACGTGGCAGCAACTTTTCCTGGCAATAGGCCTGAGCGGCGTCTCGCACCATCCGTTCTTCTTCCGTCAACTGATCATTCAGTAACAGTGCATCATCCCAAGTAAAGCTCGGTTTGGTCGCCATCTTCATTACTCCGGTCATTTACATTCAGGCTGCCCGACAGCCACACTATCGGCGCCGCAAATTGGTGTCATTCGTAACCCACATTGAAACCACTGAAACAGGTACTTTTATGCTGCCTACGGGCAACTTGGACAAGTTGACTTGAGTACACACCGCAAATTTGTTCCGCAATGCAAAACAGTGAATGCACGAATATGCTAGCAAAATAGCTTACAAAGGCCTTATCCTCAATACGAACTGATTTTTGTCCGAATGACTGTTCCGATATGCAGAACATTGAAGAATTTGAAGACACCGCACACCCCGATCATGAGATCGATGATCGGCAATTTGTTACCGCCCTGGCCAGAGGATTGGATGTCTTACGCTGCTTTACTGTGGGGGATCGTGTGCTGTCGAATGGCGATATTGCCCGACGTACGCAGCTGCCCAAATCCACTGTATCACGGCTGACTTATACTCTGACCAAGCTTGGCTACCTTCAACAGCTACCTGATTTGGCTGGATATCGAGTAGGCCCGTCTGTATTAGCCTTAGGCTATGCCGCCACTGGCAGTATGCGGGTACGCGAACTAGCCCGACCACTCATGCAGGATCTGGCGGATTATTCCAATGCATTGGTCTCGCTGGCGGCACGGGACCGATTGGATATGATCTATTTGGAAAACTGTCGCAGCCGATCATCAGTCACATTACGGCTGGATACCGGTATGCGGATGCCCATCGCCACTACCTCAATCGGCCGAGCCTTCCTGGCGGGCTTGCCACAAGCAGAGCGGCAGTTTTTGTTGCAGCACCTGGAACGCCGCGCTGGCCAACGATGGGCAGAACAACAAATCGGCATTCGCGCTGCCATGGAGGACTATGCACGACGTGGCTTTTGCTTATCGATAGGAGAATGGAAGCGGGATGTGAATTCAGTTGCGGTACCGCTGATCATTCCGGAGCTTTCTGACGTTGTAGTTTTCAGTTGTGGCGGGCCATCATTTTCAATCAAGCCTCGACAATTGACGGAAGATCTGGGCCCCAGGTTGGTGTACCTTGTCCAGCATGTTGCAGGACTGCTGGCGGAACCGTGATATTCATACAGAATTACCTTGGTAAACCATCGCAATCACTCCCACCTCGTTTCTATCTGGTAACAGGTCGTATCCAAAAAAACGCCGCATCAACTATGCGGCGTTTTTTGGAGTAACAAGTCGATTAAGCCGTCGCACCACTCTTCAACGCATCAAGCATGCTGCTGACGGCACGATCTACCAGTGCCGATTCTTCCACAATCACAGCACTGCCAGAACGAAGCTTGGCAGCCAAACCTTCCAGCGAAATCGACATCGCATTCAAACCTTGCCGGTTAGTGAACAGATACATGTTCTTCATCGGACTGACCCATGCCAGTTTAGCCCGCATCGCCGTGTCCTCATGGCGGAACTCGATCCATGCCCCACGTTTCAGGTTAGCCGCCATCGCATCATACGGATCGGCATCCTGAATTGCCGGCTTTGGCGGCACCAACTCCTGAATCGCGGCCACATCATCACTCATCCGCCGTGCATTGGCTGACGCAATCAGATCCAGTTCAAAGTTGCTGGCACCTACGGGTGCAGCATTGAAATGCTCCACTGGCATCAACTCTTTGGCCTCCGCTACCGGAGCAGTCACACTGGCCAATAACGGGGCCGGGGCAAAAATCGGCTCGGCTGGCGCAGCTTGGGGCACCTCTACCTGTTTACCCGGCATACCGGACTTGATCGCACCGGCATGACATTGAACGAGAGCTGCAAAGAACTTCTCGCGGGACTCTTTCGGCGTCTGATTGATCTCCAACGCAGCTTCCAGCTTCTTCAGCATCGGTGGCAGCAGGCTGACCAAGCGCATCCGCTCCTCGGGTGAACGCTTTGGTTGAACACTCCAGATCAGATCATCCATGGTTTGCAATGCATTGCGCCAGTTATCGCTGTCTACACCGTCTTTGACGTAGACGGACAACATCAGATTGTTCCAGTGCAGTGACAGGAATTGCGCAATGACATCGGGCATGTCACCAACGGCGATACGCCGTTTGACTTCGTCTTCCACCGACACCCGAGCCAACTGCAGCCATTCACGATCATAAATGACCTTGGCAGAGTTTTCAGCACGTTCGTGCGCCAGCTGTTCCTCTTCCGCCAGAAAAGCTTCCAACTCTTGACGGGCTGATTCGAAGATATCGAAGTTTTCTTCAAACTCTGACAGGATGCGATGGATGATTTCTTCGATCTTGCAGTAAAGGCGATCTCCCTCACCTTCTGTCTCATTCCACCCCAAAGCAGCCATTGCCAGCGTATCAAGCAACTGACGCGCAGGATGGGTCTTTTTGGAGAAGAACTTCTTATCCAACATGGCGACCTTCAGCACCGGAATCTGTAAGCGCCCGATCAGCGCTTTCATCTTGTCCGGAATTTGTCGATCGTCAAATATGTAGTCAAACAGCATTGCGACGATGTCGATAGTCATTGCATCGACTTGTGTCGCCCCCTGCCCCATGACCGATCGCTTCACATCGCGAAGGATATTGCCACTTGCGGCCAGGCTTGGGTCAAAATTGGCTCCATCGACAACAATGGCTTCAAAATTACCATGTTGCATGGTACTCAATGCATCCAGCACATTGGCATTCAGCTCAGGAAAACCACCATTTCCTGCCGGGGCAAAATTGCTCTGCGCCAATCCTCCCAACATACTGGCCATACCAGCATCGGTATTACGCGATAGCAGTTGTTGCAAGGTGGCAAACAGCTCTTGATCACCAGCCTGTACAGCCTGTTGGCTATCAACGGTCGGTACCTGATTCTCAGGCTGCCCAGCAGGACGTTGCGGACGTGGTGCAGGCGCACCAGACGCACGACGGCGCAACATGTCCGGGGTAATGACTGGAATCACATTGCGATGGACCAAGTGGCTGTTGAGGTCCTTGTAAACCCCTTGAATATCGTCGGATACCAGCTGGTCGAACTGCTTGAGGATGATCAGTTTGACGTTGACGTTGGATTCCAGCTGATTACATGCATCCTTGAATGCTTCGCAAATCGCCTTGGGACCAAGCGGGTTGTCATCATCTGACAGATCAGTTTGATGCATCAGCTCGGCAACCCGATAATCCAGCGCCATCAATTCGTCTGTGCAATTGTTCTTGAGCCGCTTGGCAATATCAGACACCGCCAACGTGGCTTCAAAGTCATCTGTATCGACAAGGCTCAGCTCCATGGTGGATAGATCCAGCTTCTTGGGCGGAACATCGCCTGCAGTCAAACGTTTGTTGAAACCTTGCAGGAAATTACGACGGAATTCCGCTTCGACTGCGGAACGATGGGCGAGCGCCTTGCCACGGGCTTCCATATAGACATTGCGCACATCATGATTGAGGGCTTTCTCAGCTAACTCAAACAGGGACTCCTCAATGCGATCAAGCATTTTGGATAGCGACTTGCTGAGTAGCTCAGCCGCCATATCCCGACATTCATTCAGCAACGAAACTGTATCCGAGCCCACTCTACGAGCCTTGTCGTACTCGCTTAACGAGACAATGTTGTTTGGCGCTGTGTTGTTCATGGCTGCACACCCGTCGTTCGCACGGCCACAATTAACCGTACCTAAAACCGCCTGATTCGCTGGCAACGCTGTTTTGCCTAGGGGTTAACGGGTGCTGGAAGCTGGTGTCGGGTCATGCCTTTGGTTAAGACTAGCCCGATTCAACGTGCTTAGCAATCCCGCTATCCTGGGGCTTTCGCCCTGTAGACCGGAAACTTTGCGTCCCCACTTTTCAGTGAGTTTGCCCTAAAAATAAGACGTCGATTTCTCCGGCATCCTGATCACAGCAAGCACCGAACAACATTGTTCAGCACATATTGCAGGACCATTTGTGGACACCTTGATCTTGCCGAGTCGGATGACTCGTCGGAGCAGAGTATACACGTTTTTGACGCCAGCATATAAGCAAATATTAAACTATCTGAAAATCCGGTCAAGCATTAGTCCCAGCCAAACCGATGTTTCATCAGGGTTTCTTGACCGCCCGTCAGCATACATACCCATTACCGGAAATAAGCCCTCAATAAGCCTTCAAAAAAGTTATCCACACACCTTCAAAAAAGCAATTGTGGATAACTTACCGTTCAGTCCTGGTTAGGCCACAGCGGCTACAATGCTACCATTGCCCAACAGGAATTCTTCCATGTCTACACGCCACTGGCTGCTCGCTACGCTCTGTGCCACCACCTTGATGGCTGGTTGCGCTGGCCTATTGCAAAAACCTCAATCCCCCCAACTCAGCATTGCTGGTCTCAGCTTGGTGGGTGGCAATCTGTTTGAACAACGTTTCGTATTGAAGTTGCGTGTACAAAACCCGAATGACTTCGATTTACAGCTGAACGGCATGCGCTACAAGCTTGAATTGGCTGGTCAGGAGTTCGTACAAGGGCAAACCAATCAACCACTGACTATTAAACGGCTCGATTCCGACATTCTTGAGGTCGATGCCTACGTAAAACTGTTTGAACTGTTTAAACAAGCCAAATCGTTAGCGGTAAACGGTAAGGTGCCCTACCGACTGACGGGAGAAGCTTTAGTGGGGGAAAGCAACTGGCACCTACCATTTGATAAGCAAGGTGAATACGATCTATCTGCACTGGAAAAATTGAAGGGATTCCAGATGCTGCCTAACGGGCCGCAGTGACAACCTGACCGGTGCTGACCGGCCATGCCACTGGCAACTTCTGATTCATCCATGGCTGCATGCGTCGCTCCAGATAGTAAGCGCCAACCAGAATAACAGGCAAAGCCGACAGCACACCCGTCAACCCTGCCCATGCCTGACCAGCCTGAATCAGCGGCATGTGAAGCAGATATTGGGCGTAAGACAAGCCGCCAAGCGGTAGCAACCAACGTGTCAACGCTTGCTGCAATCGTGAGGCGGACGGTTGGCCGCTCAATATCAGAAGTACCAACCCGATTGCCATGAAACTGAGTACCCGGCCCTGGAACAGGGTGTGATTCGGCGCAAACATCCGCCACTGTTCAATGGCCAGCACCATGGCCACCATGCCCAACATGCCTGCGGCAGCCCAGTACTTACTGCGGATCGACATCGGTTGCAATGCAGCCTTTGAGTCATGCCAAGCCATCATCACAAAAAACAAACCTAGCCACAATGCTTCAACCGCGACCGCAAACCGGGTATTGCCTAGTACCAACGCCGCCAGCAACAAGCCGCTTCCTGTCAGGAACAGTGTGGGGCCACCGACAGAAAAATGGCGCCCATGGCGACGTTGATGGGCAATCCAGGCGCCTAGGCACCAGCCGATGTACAGTTCCATCACATTCCACAAGTGATGACATTGGTATTCATTCAGCGCAAATGCTACGGCACTGATTGCAGCGACAATCAGTAGGGTTCGATGAATGCCAATGCGACGGGTTGACCACCAGAAGACAGGATATAAAAAGTAATAGATCACTTCATAACCCAAAGACCATACTGCCGTACTGGGCATGGCATTGGCCAGCCGGCCGCAGACATAGCTGCGATCCCCTAGGAACAACAGATTGGCGATCCAGTCCCAGGTGGACATGCCTTGCCACCAATCGACATAGCGTGGGACTCCCGCTTCGCGTCCCAACCATATCAAGCCAGCAGCCAATACATAAACAAACAACCAGATAGGATAGATGCGCCTCGCCCGTAACAACAGATAGACCCATACTCCCCGCACGGAATCCAACGGGCGATGCATGCTGGCATAGTGAATGCTGAAACCGGACAGTAAGAAGAAGAACAACACCGCCTGATGGGCATAACCGCCAATCATTTCGACCAGCAACGGCATCGCGCCTTCGCCAGATCGGAAACCCAAGACCTGAAGCAGATGAGCAACGGTGACATACAACGCAGCAAAGCCGCGAGCGGCTTCCAGCGATTCAACCATCGGCGCCTTACCCATCACGCCAGCATGTTGGGTATTCACCCACATAGCTCCGCAATGGCCTGTCGCAGGTTTTGACGTGCCTGCTGATCCAACTGCCGATGAAAATAATCGGTAAGGTACAAGCGGGGGCGATCAAGAAAATCCTGCAGTAACGCAGCCCGTTTTTGGCGGAAAATCAAACTAGGTACCCAGCGATATTCCGCACGGACGTTCCGCTCAAATTGGGCATAGACTTCCGGCCGGCTACCGAGTATGGCCAGATCGATATCCAATAACCAAAGGGCGTCGGGCACGCTCTCCTGAACAGCATGCTGTGTGGCCAGAATCCAGCGCTCTACCCTGGCGATCAAACTTTCCGATAAGCCATGGCGCGTTGCAGTATCCCGCCACCACCGGGCACTAGCGGCCTCATTGTCTGATCGCATCGGCTTGTAGATTGCATCGTGGTACCAGATCGCCAATTCCAGCCCATCGTCACGCTGCAGCACCTGATCCTGGTAGGCGCGTTGTAACCAGTTCAGGCAAGCCGCGATATGCTCAAATGTATGGTAGTGCCGCGACGATTCATCATAGGCGGACCGTAGCACGAAATACTCTGCATCCATTTCCGCCACACCCAACCGTTGCCATAAGGCACGCCATTGCGTCAACCACTGATCGTCAGCTGTAGCGGACTGCGACATGTTGCTCACCCAGCCATCCCTTCAAACCATTCAACAAATCATCATGCAAAGTGATCCGCCATTCGTCACCCAGCACTAGCTCGCACTCTGCTTCACTATTGCTGTATTTGATGCTGATCGGGCAGGCACCATTTTTATATGGTGCCAATAGCGTCTTCAACTTGTCTGCATCAGCCTGACCATTCATCCGCAATGCCAGTCGCTTGGCAAACTGGCTACGTGCCTCGGCCAGCTCGTATAGGCTATCGGCGATGATGCGCATGCCACCGCTGTACTCGTCATGCCGGACATTGGCCTTGACCACCAATAGCGAATCTTCCTTGATCTTGTTGCGGCTGGCATCAAACAGCTCGGAGAACACAGATATATCGACGGGCTCCGATCCATCATCTAGCTTCACAAACGCCATGCGTCCCCGTTGGGTTTGCTTGATGCGCACTTCCAACACGATACCAGCCAAAGTCTGCAAGTCTTTTGGGTCTTTGGATGGGCGCAGATCCTTGATCTTGGTCCTGGCAAATGTCCGCACCTCTGCAGCATAGCCTTCAAATGGGTGACCAGACAGGTAGAAACCAATGGCCAGCTTTTCTTCTGTCAACAGTTTGATCAGATCCCAGCGCGGGCAGTCCACCATTTCCACGCTAGGTGCATCATCCTCGAACATATCGAACAAGCCGCCCTGATTAGCGTTGGCGTTTTTCTGTTCTGCCTGTTCCATGGCCAGTTGCACGTTGGCCAACAGTCGGCCGCGATGATCATCCACGCTATCGAAAGCACCACCTCGGATCAGTGCTTCAATCACACGGCGATTGACCATGCGCTTGTCTGTCCGATTACAGAAATCGAACAGGCTCTTGAAGGGACCGTTCGCTTCACGTTCCGCCACAATATGCTCAATGGCTGCTTCACCAGTACCTTTGATGGCGCCCAGTGCGTACCGGATCGACTGCATCGATTCCGGTACGAAGCGATAGACACTCTTGTTGATATCCGGTGGCAACAGCTCGATCCGGTTGCTGGGGTGTTTCAGATCCTCACGGAACACCGCCAACTGATCGGTATTCGACAATTCGGTGGACATGGTTGCAGCCATGAAGGCCGCACAGTAATGCGCTTTCAGCCACGCAGTGTGGTAAGCCACCAAGGCATAGGCCGCCGCGTGCGATTTGTTGAAGCCATAACCCGCGAACTTCTCCATGTAGTCGAAGATTTCGTTGGCTTTCTCTTCAGAAATGTCCTTGTTGGCCGCGCCTGCCACAAACGTGGCGCGCTGCTCAATCATTTCCTCGACCTTCTTCTTACCCATCGCCCGGCGCAGCAAATCCGCACCGCCCAGACTGTAGCCACCACACACCTGGGCAGCCTGCATCACCTGCTCCTGATACACCATGATGCCGTAAGTGGCGGCCAATACCGGCTCCAGCAGCGGGTGCAGATATTCGAACTTGGTACCTTGCTTACGGGCGATGAAGTCCGGGATCAGATCCATTGGGCCGGGGCGGTACAAAGCCACGAAGGCGATAATGTCCTCGAACAAGTCGGGCTTCGCCTTTTTCAGCATGTCCTTCATCCCGGTGGACTCGAACTGGAATACCGCAGTTGTATTCCCTTCCTTGAACACCTTATAGGCTTGCTGGTCATCCAGCGGCAAAGTTTCCAGATTGACTACCCTGCCATCCAGCTGTTTGATGTAGCCCACCGCCAGTTCCAGAATGGTCAGCGTACGCAAGCCCAAAAAGTCGAACTTCACCAAACCAACCTGCTCTACGTCGTCCTTATCGAACTGACTGACTGGGCTGGCATCTTCGCCAGAGCCTTGATACAACGGGCAGAAATCCGTCAGGCGACCAGGTGCGATCAGCACACCACCCGCGTGCATACCCACGCCGCGCGTCAAATCCTCCAGGCTTTCCGCCAGTTCGAATAGTTCTTCGACACCCTCTTCCTGTGCGCGAACTTCGGCAATCTGCGGTTCCATTTCCATGGCCTTGGACAAACCAACCGGTTTGTTGGCTTCCAGCGGTACCAGTTTGGAAAGACGGTCGCACAGACCGAACGGCAGATCCAACACCCGGCCAACGTCACGAATCACCGCCTTGGACGACATGGTGCCGAATGTCACAATCTGTGATACCGCATCCACGCCGTACTTTTGCCGAACGTATTCAATCACACGCCAGCGGTTGTCCTGACAGAAGTCCACGTCAAAGTCAGGCATGGACACCCGTTCCGGATTCAGGAAACGCTCGAACAGCAAGGCGTAGCGCAATGGATCGAGGTCGGTAATCCCCAGGCTGTACGCCACCAGTGAACCCGCACCGGACCCCCGGCCAGGCCCCACTGGGCAGCCATTGTTCTTACCCCAGTTGATAAAATCGGCAACGATCAGGAAGTAGCCAGGGAAGCCCATCTTGATGATGGTGTCGGTTTCGAACTTCAACCGTGCTTCATATTCTTCCCGCTTGGATTCACGCTCCACATCATCCGGGAATAGCTGCAGCATCCGCTCCTTCAACCCCTCACCAGCACGATAGGCAAGGTAATCATCCAGCGTCATGCCATCTGGCGTCGGGAAATCCGGCAAGAAATACTTACCCAGCTGAATCGTCACATTACAGCGCTTGGCAATCTCCACCGTATTGGCCAGCGCTTCCGGCACGTCAGCAAACAGCGACCGCATATCATCGGTGGATTTGAAATACTGTTCTTCGGTGAAGTCGCGCGGCCGACGCTTATCCGCCAATACATAACCACTGGCAATGCACACCCGTGCTTCATGTGCCTTGAACTCTTCACGATTCATGAACTGGATGGGATGCGTCGCCACCACGGGCAAATCCAGTTCGCTGGCCAGATGCAGCTGACCTTGCAGAATCTGTTCGTAGATGGGTAGGCCATTACGCTGCAATTCCAGATAGTAAGCATCCGGAAACAGCTGGGCCCACCAGCGGGCAAATTCAGTGGCTTGGGTCAGATTGCCGTTCAACAATGCCTGCCCGACATCGCCCCAAATGGCACCAGACAGTACAATCACGCCACTGTTGTCGCCGGATTCGATCCATTCCCGTTTGATTTCTGCACGATCACGATACTGGTTGGTGCGGTAAGCTTGCGTCAGCAGCTCGGCCACCCGGCCATACCCATCACGGTTACGGCAGATGAACATGGCCCGATAAGGTTTATCACGATCAGTTTCATTTTCGATCCAGACATCACAGCCAATCACCGGCTTGATGCCTTTGCTGCGACAGGCTTTGTAGAATTTGAGCATGCCAAACATATTGGCCAGATCCGAAATGCCCAATGCGGGCATCTTCTCGGATTTGGCACGGCCAACGGCATCATCAATACGGACGATCCCGTCCTGGATGGAAAATTCGGAATGGAGGCGGAGATGGACAAAGTCGGGAGCATTCATCCTGCCATTTTAACTCAGCGATTGGAAATGCAGGCATCGGGCTGACACCGGATTGCCATCTTGTGATGATGCGCATCTTGCCAACAACGCAACACACTATGATTCATATAAGTAAATTGGGAATACTTGCATGTTCAGTCAACTCGCCGATTTGTTACAGCCAGGCCCATTGCCTGTTTTTGCAACCAGCCTGGCAATCGGCTTGCTGATTGGGCTGGAACGTGAGCGCAGTCCGGCAGCAAAAGCCGGATTACGTACCTTTGCATTGACCGCATTGTTAGGAACGGTCTGCGGCATGTTGGCCAACACATTTGACAGCCCGTGGTTGATTGCCGCCGGACTGTTGGCCGTGGCGGCATCCATCATCAGCGCCTACCAAGCACCCGGGGAGCCAAATCAGGATCCCGGTACCACAACACATATTGCCTTGCTACTCTGTTACGGCCTTGGCATATTGTGTTGGATCGGCGAACGCAATCTGGCTGTGGTACTGGCCATCACCACCACCATTCTGCTCTATTTCAAAACGGAGCTATCCGGCATCGCCCATAATCTGACGCCACGAGATGTCCGGTCAATGTTGCAATTTGCGGTGCTGAGTCTGGTGATTCTACCGGTGCTGCCTAATCAGGACATGGGACCTTACAACGCCTTCAACCCTTATCAAACTTGGCTGATGGTCGTATTGATCTCCGGTGTCAGTCTGGCGGGGTATGTGGCGTTACGCCTGCTGGGGGAGCAGATTGGAGCATCACTGCTCGGCTTGTTGGGTGGCCTGGTCTCCAGTACTGTGACCACCCTGATCTATGCCAGACAAGCCAAGGAGAACCGTGACCTAATCCATTTTGCCGCAGTTGTCGTAGCATTGGCACATCTGATGATCTTTGTTCGCCTGACCCTATTGGGTGCAGCCACAGCCCATACCTTGCTAGTACCATTGGCCACTACACTTGGCATTGGCTTGGTGGTGGGATTACTGATGATCGCCCTGGGATTTCGTGGTCATCATGCACCCAGCGTTGCGCCCAATATGGCCAACCCGGCGGAACTGAAAACCGCCATTTCCTTCGCGCTCCTCTACTCGGTCGTACTATTGACATCCGCCTGGTTGCAGGACATTGCCGGTTCACGTGGGCTGTATGTGGTTGCGCTGGCTTCTGGTCTGACAGATGTGGATGCCATCACCTTGTCATCCATGCGGCTTTACAGTCAAGCCCGTTTAAGTACGACCGAAACACTCACATGCATCGTATTGGCAATTACTGCCAACACGGTATTCAAACTAGCACTCACCACCAGTCTCGGTGGTTGGGCTTTTACCAAGCGGATCATGTTACCCATGCTTGGGGCAACATTTGGCAGTATCGGGGCCTTGGCTGGGTTAGTTCTGAAAACCGCCACCTAAGCTGGCACCATATGATCATGCACTACTTGAAAGACTGTACCTGCAACCTGTATTCCGGTGATTCACGGACTTGCTCCACGGTATCCCATATTTGCTTGGCAAAGTCAGCGTATTTACTGACAAACGGCTTGGATAGCATCAGGAAATAAGGTTTTTCAGCTAACGGGGGGCCAATGCGCTCAATTCGGGCCGACATGTCCGGCCGAGCAGCCAGACTGGCATCCCCCTCGTTGGTTTGCAACGCGACCGCGTCAACCCTACCGACTAGCAGTTTCTTCAGATTGTCATCCGCCACTCGGGTACCATCATCCACCTTCAAGCCCATGGCCTTGAGTTGATCGGTAATCGAAAAACCCGTCTGTGTCCCAATGGCTGTTTCGATGTTCAGGATATTTCTGCCATCCCACTCCACCTTGCTGCCCTTCAGGCGATACAGACTATAGGTGTCATCCAACATGCGTTTGCTGGCATCAGGCTTATCGCCCAGCATTGGGTAATGACCCAGCTCCATGCGATCAACCTTGAAACTGATTTTGAATAGACCGTCATACAATCCGTGGCGCACGGCCTCCATACAACGCTTCCACGGCAAGGGATGAACGTCCACATGTATACCCAACCGCTTTTCAACCATCTGCATCATGATCATACTCAGGCCTGGGCGGCTCTTCAGCAACCATGGGTACGAGTCTTCGTCTTCAATGCATAGTTTGAGCGCAGCCGGCTTATCAATCGCCCGAACCTGAGGTATCCACCATCCGCAAACTACAACCAGGCAGGCGAATAGCCGGGGCACCCATGCAAAATACCAGCGGTGGGCCTGGGCAAAACGATGAGGCATGAGTTGGCTAGGGCCTTTGGCATTTTGGTTTACATGCTGCACCACCATTGCCCCAGCTACCCATTCGACTATTTGAACTGTTGCATCTGTTTTTTGTATTCCGGTGACTCACGCACTGCAGCAACCGCATCCCAAACCTGTTTGGCTGTATCGCCATATTTGGCCACAAATGGCTTGGACAGCATCAGGAAATAAGGTTTTTCAGCCAACGCAGGGCCCACCCGTTCAATTTTGCCGGCAAACTCCGGTCGATCGGCGATACTGGCGTCACCTTCCTGGGTCTGCAGGGCAACGGCAGCCACTCGCCCTGTCAACACCTTGCGCAGATTGTCGTCAGCTACACGAGTACCGTCATCCACTTTGACCCCCATACCTTTGAGCTGATCGACAATCGAAAAACCTGATTGTGCGCCAATCCCGGCATCTGCATGCTTGATGGTTTTACCATCCCATTCAACCGTACCACCCTTGAGACGATACAGGCTATAACTGTCATCCAGCATCCGCTTGCTGTTGTCCGGTTTGTCCCCCGCCATGGGGTAATGCCCCATATCCATGCGGTCTGCCTTGAAACTGATTTTGAATAGGCCATCCAGATTGCCCTGTTTTACATCCTCCATACAGCGCTTCCAGGGGAGCGGCTGGATATCCAGCTTGATTCCCAGCCGTTTCTCAACCATCTGCATCATGATGATGCTCAGACCGGGGCGGCTTTTCAGCAGCCAGGGGAAAGAGTCCTCATTCTCGGTACACAGCTTGATGGCTGCAGGCTTGTCGGCAGCCATCACCGGCATGGCAGTAATGGCAACCATCAAACTGGCAAGGCAAAACAACTTGGGCATGGCGGTTACTCCTGATATCTAGATGTCTGATTTATAGACATGTTAAATAACCATTTCCACATATCAGAATAAACAACCAACTGAAAACCATCGCACAATCGATCAACATGTCGCGGTATGCGCGACCATGCCATGAATACCTAATGACTGAAAAAATCGTACCGGCACCTGAAACCCGCTTTCCGCCAACAACGTTGCCAGTCTTGGTGTCGAAAGTGGATAAAAATCCTGCTCCAGCTTATGCATCATGGTCGCCACCATGTCATCATCCATCCCCAATTGGCTGCAGGCATGCCTCAAAGCCTCGCGCTCCATCGAATCTGCCGGCTCCATCAGATCTACCAGCACCAAAGGTGCACCTGGTTTCAGACGTTGTACGATGTGATCGAGCATGTCCCGCTTCTCACCCTGATCGGGCAGAAAATGCATCACCAATATCAACAGCGCTGCATCATGGCTCGGTGTAGATGGCAGTGTTGTCAACTGTCCGCATTGCAATGTGACCCGCTCCTGAATGCCCAACTGCACACATCGCCCCTGGGCAACATTCAGCATATCCGCCGAAAGATCGACCCCGGTAAAATGCCATGCTGGATGAAGTGCAGCCAATTGCACAATTTCCGTTCCGGTACCACACCCCACTACCAACACCTTGGCAGTATCTGGGAGACGCGCAGCCAGCTGAGCAGCAGTTAGTTGATGAATCAGGTCATATTGCGGCAGCACCTTCGAATCGACTCATATTGTCTCCTGTCCAAGTTGAACTGCATCTACTGATGACGAATGACGAAAAGTCATCTTTGAAATCCATCTGTTTTTGATTGCCGTCAAACTGAGCGAAAAGTAGAAGGACTACACTATTTCAACCTCTTGAAATCCGGCCAATGGTACCTATCTTGTAAGGTACAGCTGGCGCGCAGCGACTTTTAACCTGTTGAGTAATCATTTCTTTTCATTGAGAAAGGAGCATCACCATGGCCAATATTCGCCCCGCTTTCGACAACGTATTCGATGACTTGCTGAAAGGCTTCTTTGTTCGCCCCGTTCAGTTTGCGGATCAACCCGAGTTGCAGATCAAAATGGACGTCAAGGAAGACGACAAAGCCTATACCGTACATGCCGATATTCCTGGCGTGAAGAAAGAAGATATCCATGTGACCATTGATGGCAGCCTGGTTGCGATCTCTGCCGAGGTCAAACGCGAAAGCGAGACCAAGGATGGCGAAAAACTGCTACGTAGTGAACGCTTTTTCGGCAAAGTTTCGCGCAGTTTCCAACTGGCACAGGATGTGGACCAGAATGAAGCAAGCGCCAACTATAAGGATGGCGTGCTGGAATTGCGCTTACCCAAACGGCTGCAAAGCTCTAGCAAACGCCTGACCATTGGCTGATAGCCACTTACCCGCTACCGGGCCATACCGTGCCTGGTAGCGGGCTGGCAACCGACTCGTCTGTTTCACGTATCAATTTGCGCCAACAAAATCTGAGAAGTCACTCCCTTTTTGCGCTCAATTATTTATAATAATTCTCATTTGTACAACATCAGCACCCGATTGCGAGGTCGCCCGATGGATATTGAGCGCAGCATTGATCTCCCGGTTCCCATCCAAGAGGTGATGACTCACCTACGGTCACCACGTTTATTGCAATATATTGCAGCACCGTTGATGGCTTTTCGTCCGGTGGAACCCCGGCAGTTTCCTGTCAACTGGTCCGAACGGGCCTACAGAGTGGCGTTGCGCCTGTTTGGGGTGCTACCCATTGGCCAGCAAGTGATCGATATGTCTGCGATGAACTACACCACGCCCTCTGGCAAGCAGGCATATGTGCTACGTGACAATGGGCACAGCCGGCTGATCCGACGCTGGGATCATCGCATCATGCTGATCGAATCAACCGCCGGTACACGTTATACCGATCATGTGGAAATAGACGCCGGTTGGATGACGCCCATCATCTGGCTGTTTGCCAACTGGTTTTATGCCCACCGTCAACGTCGCTGGCTCAAGCTGGTACGTAACGGTTTCGTTTTTAGTTAGTCTGTTTACGGGATTTGCTCATGAAAAAATGCCTTCTGCCCCCGCTTGCCGCGCTGATGTTTGCTGCAGGCTTTGCCCATGCTGACGAAGTAACCGTGTATTCCGCGCGCAACGAACAGCTGATCAAACCGCTGTTTGATGCCTTCACCAAAGAAACCGGTATTCAGGTCAAGATCCACACAGACAAGGAAGGCCCGCTGTTGGCCAAACTGCAGGCAGAGGGAGCCAATACACCTGCGGACATGCTGTTGACAGTAGATGCCGGCAACTTGTGGCAAGCCACCAATATGAACCTGCTCAAGCCAGTGAAGTCAGCAACGGTGGAAGCCAATATTCCTGCCCACCTGCGTGACCCTGGCAATCAATGGTTTGGCTTGTCAGTACGCGCTCGCACCATTTTCTTCAATACCCAGAAGGTCAAGCCGGCCGACCTGTCCACTTATGATGACTTGGCAGACAAGAAATGGAAAAACCGTCTGTGTCTGCGCACCTCCAAAAAGGTCTACAACCAGTCACTGGTTGGCATGATGATCGCCGAGCAAGGTGAAGCCAAGACAGAACTGACTGTTCGCGGCTGGATTAATAACCTGGCAACTGATGTGTTTGCCGATGACACCAAGATGTTGGAAGCCATTGCCGCAGGCCAATGCGATGTAGGCATTGCCAATACTTATTACTATGGCCGCTTGGTAGAGAAGAACAAATCCTTGCCATTGGGTATCTTCTGGGCTAACCAGAAAACCAGTGGCACCCACGTCAATATTTCTGGTGCAGGCATCACCAAACACGCCAAGAATGAGAAAGGCGCGGTCAAGTTACTGGAATGGCTATCGTCCGATAAGGCGCAAAACCTTTACGCCGACGTAAACATGGAGTACCCGGCCAATCCGAAGATCAAGCCAGATACTGTCGTAGCAAGCTGGGGCGACTTCAAGCACAACTACATCAATGTCGCCAAAGCCGGTGAAAACCAGGTTGCAGCAACCAAACTGATGGATCGTGCGGGCTACAAATAAAGCCAGGCTGACTCGGCATGAAGAAACGGGCGGCCATCCGCCCGTTTTGCATTTTCGCGATTGCGAATACTATCGGTTACAATTCGCGTTTGACCCGTCATCTTAAGCTGCCCAGAATTGATGCCAGCCCCCGGCCCTATTTCAGTCTCCGATCAATCCAAGCCACCTGCTATCGATAGAGCTGGCTCGTCACGTTTGCCCATATCAAGCACATGGTTGGGATTGCGATCCAGCCATGGCCTGATCCGCTTGCCCGCCATGTTGATCGCGTTGATACCATTGATACCGCTGGGCGTAGTTCTGGCAGCCTGGGCACAACCGCCCACTGAAGTATGGACCCATCTCGTCGACACCTTGTTATGGGAATTGGTGGGCAATACCGCCTGGTTGGCCATCGGCGTTGGCACCGGCACCTTGTTGCTGGGAGTCGGCCTGGCTTGGCTAACCGCCATCTACCAGTTTCCTGGTCAACGATTCTTCCGTTGGGCATTGATGTTGCCATTGGCCATGCCGGCATATGTAACCGCTTTCGCCGTCATCGGCCTGATGGAGTTCACCGGGCCGATTCAAACGTTGTTACGCGAATGGTTTGGTACCAGTGCATGGTTCCCTCGCATTCGATCGCGAGGTGGCGTGATTCTGGTCATGAGCTTTGCACTGTATCCCTATGTCTATCTGCTGGCGCTGAATGCGTTTCAAAGCCAGGGACGTCGGGCCTTGGAGGCCGCACAATCCCTGGGGTTATCCAGGGCGCGCGGATTCATCCGTGTTGCACTCCCGATGGCTCGTCCCTGGATCATCGGCGGTGCCATGCTGGCCATGATGGAGACCCTGGCTGATTTTGGTACCGTCTCCATCTTCAACTACGACACCTTCACCACCGCCATCTACAAGGCATGGTTCCAGATGTTCTCACTACCAGCAGCCACCCAACTGGCATCGCTACTGGTCGTGGTAGTACTGGCAATGGCCGTGGCCGAACAACGCACCCGTGGGGACAAGCGCTATACGCAAGCTGGCCGTAGTAACCAACAACATCGTATCAACCTGAACGGCTGGCAGGCCTGGGGAGCCATGTTGATATGTGGGTTGGTTCTGGTACTGGCCTTCATCATTCCTGCAGCCCAGTTGATCTATTGGGCAGCGGGTATTGCCGCACAGGATCTGGACGAGCGCTATGTCGATTTCGTCCTGCATTCCATCCTCCTCGCTGGCTTTGCTGCCATATTGGTGGCCGTCTGTGCCTTGGTATTGGCCTATACTCAGCGGCGCCTGAAAGGCCACACCAGCCACTGGATTGCAAGATTGGCCACCTTGGGTTATGCCATCCCCGGGTCGGTTCTGGCAGTCGGTATCTTCGTCCCGATCGCCTGGCTGGATAACTTGCTGATCGATTACTGTCGAAACTGGCTACCTGCTGGAACCCATCAGATTCTCAATGGCACCCTGACCGTCGTCCTACTGGCCTATCTAGCCCGTTTCATGGCGGTGGGGGCCAGCCCAGTAGAATCCGCCATGCACCGTATTACCCTCAGCCAGGACGAAGCCGCCCGAAGCCTGGGATTGGGTGGACTATCACTGATCCGCCGCATCCACTTGCCACAACTGCGTGCAGGCTTGTTATCCGCCATGTTGTTGGTGTTTGTAGATGTAATGAAGGAAATGCCAATTACGTTGATGACCCGCCCCTTCGGTTGGGACACCCTCGCCATTCGTGTCTTTGAGATGACCAGCGAAGGTGAATGGCAACGCGCGGCCCTGCCCGCCATCGCGTTGGTGCTGGTTGGTCTATTACCGGTTTTGCTGTTGATGCAGCAAAGTGAACAACAACCTATACCCCCCCACGCCTGACCATGTCGCTTCTCTCACTCAAGCAAATCGCCCATGCCTATAGCCACCGCCGCATTATTGATGGACTGAGTCTGGAGTTGGCCAAGGGCGAAATCGGCTGCCTGCTTGGCCCTTCCGGCTGCGGTAAAACCACCGTCCTGCGTTGCATTGCGGGTTTCGAACAGATCGGAGCCGGTGAAATTGAGCTGAATGACCAAACCGTTGCCAGCCCAAACCAATCCTTACCACCACAGCATCGCCGCATTGGTATGGTTTTTCAGGACTATGCCCTTTTTCCGCATTTGACAGTTGCGGGCAACGTTGGCTTTGGCCTTCATAGGATGGACAAAAACAATCAGGCACAGCGAGTAATCGAACTACTGGAAATTGTTGGTCTGAGTAGCTTGTCACAAGCCTACCCCCACCAACTATCGGGCGGCCAGCAGCAGCGTGTCGCCCTGGCCCGTGCCTTGGCCCCTCGTCCAGAGCTGATCTTGATGGACGAGCCCTTTTCCAATCTGGATGTAGAGCTGCGCAAAAAACTATCTGAAGAAATACGCCAGATCTTGAAAGACCAAGGCATGACGGCCATCCTGGTCACCCATGACCAAAGCGAAGCCTTCGCCATGGCCGACCAGATCGGCATCATGCAACATGGCCGCATCGAGCAATGGGATACGCCCTATAACCTCTATCACCGCCCTGCCAGCCGATTCGTAGCGGACTTCATTGGCGAAGGCGTCTTCCTCCCCGGCCGGGTGCTACGCCATGACCTACTGGAGATTGAATTGGGCGAAATTCGTGGTGAAATGCCGGAGACTTGCTGCTTGGGCTGCACTGCAGACGTACTGGTCAGACCTGATGATATCCTGCATGACGACGCCAGCCCAGTAAAAGCCAAAGTCATCAACAAAGCCTTCCGAGGGGCCGAATTCCTCTATACCTTGGAATTGGAAAGCGGTGATCAAGTCCTGTCGCTCGTCCCCAGCCATCATAACCACGCCATGGGCGAATGGATTGGTATCAGGCTGGAGATTGACCATGTGATTGCGTTTCAGCGTTAAACGGAAAGACGAAAAATTTCCTTTAATTTAGATATTTGTTAATTAGCCGGTGCAGGCTGTGGAGGTTTTGTATCTAAACTACTTAGAGGTATCATATTCTTCGCCAACTCTTTAAGTGCTTCAATGAACTGTTGATCTGTAGAAACAGGCTGGTGAACAATTTTTCCCACATCCATATTAATCAAGGCAGCCACAACAACCCCACCTATTAAACCACCAGCAGCACCGACTCCTGCGGCTTGTCCATAGCTTACTCCGCTGCCATTAGAAACACTATTAGCGGTAACACCGCCAACGGCACCTCCCAAAGCACCACCAAGCGCGAATGCAACGGTACTGACACCTTGTGACTCAGGACGAGAGACTAAAGAAGCAGAGTTACAGGTCGCGCCCTCAGGCATGGTTTTTTTTATGCCATCTTGAGTGGATATATATGTGTAAATATGCGGCGATCCTTTGACGTCTTTTGGCACCCAAATTCCACCATCATAAATTCTTGGCATGAATGGTGTAGAAGGGTTCTTAGCCCACTCTTCCGGGAAGAAGTAAATTCCACCAGATGGAGCACGGTAGTAAGTACCGTCGGCATCTTCATATTCTGATATGTAGGGCCCCTTTTGAACCCTAGTTACCCATTTATATTTCAGCAACCCTTTAAATTCATACGTTTCTAGTTGATTTGGATTTTGTATGCATGTGATCACATCAGGTCGCTTCAAACTGTCTGGAGTGACTATGGTAGCGCACCCCCCAAGCAGAAAAAGTGCAAAGAATGTTATAAACACTGGGCTGCGCCTAAA
Organism: Chitinivorax sp. B; assembly: GCF_005503445.1. Lineage (NCBI taxonomy): Bacteria > Pseudomonadati > Pseudomonadota > Betaproteobacteria > Chitinivorax > Chitinivorax sp. B. Next base: position 119,201 of record NZ_SCOH01000009.1, read on the forward strand.
TAAGACCTCTGAAAAAACAATCATATAAACTCTTATAACGAAGAAAATTGGGAAGTGAATCAGGGACATTGGTATTCTAAGATACCTTTGTTGGAATCAAAATGTGAAAAATAACGCCATCAAACCTCCGGCCCAAACAACATTTCCTTCAACAACTTCAACCGATCCCGCATCTCTGCCGCTTTTTCAAACTCCAGATTCTTCGCTGCATCCAACATCTCTTTTTCAACCCGCTTGATCTCTTTGGCCAGTTCCTTCTCATTCAGGTGATGGTAGCCAGCCTGTTTCTGGGCGGCTTTGAGCTTGGCTGTGGCTTCTTCTGGGTTATAGACGCCGTCGATGATGTCCTTGATGCGCTTATGAACACTTTTCGGCACGATGCCATTGGCTTCGTTAAAGGCAATCTGCTTGGCACGGCGGCGCTCAGTTTCATCAATGGCACGACGCATGGAGTTGGTGATCTTGTCGGCATAAAGGATTGCCGTACCATGCAAGTGGCGGGCAGCACGGCCGATGGTCTGGATCAGGCTGCGTTCGCTACGCAGGAAGCCTTCCTTGTCGGCATCCAGAATGGCCACCAATGAGACCTCTGGAATATCCAGGCCTTCTCGTAACAGGTTGATACCCACTAGCACGTCAAACTCGCCCAGCCGCAAGTCTCGGATAATTTCAACGCGCTCGACGGTGTCAATATCTGAGTGCAGATAGCGTACTTTGACACCATGTTCATTCAGGTAGTCTGTCAGGTCTTCCGACATCCGCTTGGTCAAGGTAGTGACCAGTACCCGTTCCCCGACTTTAACGCGGGCATTGATTTCCGACAGCAAATCATCCACCTGCGTACCAACCGGCCGGATATAAATGATCGGGTCGACCAGGCCGGTGGGACGCACCACCTGCTCTGCCACATGGCTTTGATGGGTTGCTTCGTAGTCTGCGGGCGTTGCCGACACGAAAACGGTCTGCGGCATCAGCGTTTCAAACTCTTCAAACTTGAGTGGCCGGTTATCCATCGCTGAGGGTAAGCGGAAGCCATAATCCACCAGATTTTGCTTACGTGCCCGGTCACCACGGTACATCCCCCCCACTTGTGGAACAGTGACGTGTGACTCGTCGATGATCATGATGGTGTTGCGCGGCAGGTAGTCGATCAGCGTTGGGGGGGGCTCACCGAAGCCCCGTCCGGAAAAATGCCGGGAGTAGTTTTCAATCCCTTTGCAGAAGCCCATTTCATTAAGCATTTCCAGATCGAAGCGGGTACGTTGTTCCAGTCGTTGCGCCTCTACCAACTTATCCTCGCGACGATAGTATTCCAGTCGTTCTGCCAGTTCAGTCTTGATGGTTTCGATGGCACGCAGCACCGTAGCACGCGGTGTGACATAGTGGCTGGAAGGGAATACCGTAAAGCGCCCGACACGTTGCTTGACGTGACCGGTCAACGGATCGAACAGCGCCAGTGATTCGATCTCGTCATCGAATAACGAAATACGCAAGGCCAGTTCTGCGTTCTCTGCCGGGAAAATATCGATGACATCACCCCGCACCCGGAATACGCCTCGCTTGAACTCCAGTTCGTTCCGTTCGTATTGCATGGTAATGAGGCGGGTGATGATGTCCCGCTGCGGACGCTTTTCGCCTTCACTCAGGTGCAGAATCATCGCATGGTAATCCACCGGATCACCGATGCCGTAAATGGCGGAAACGGTGGCCACGATGATGCAGTCAGGCCGCTCTAGTAGCGCTTTGGTGGCCGACAAACGCATCTGCTCGATATGCTCGTTGATCTGCGAATCCTTTTCGATGAACAGATCGCGGCTGGGCACGTAAGCTTCTGGCTGGTAATAGTCGTAATACGAGACAAAATATTCCACCGCATTTTCCGGAAAAAACTCACGGAATTCGGCATACAACTGTGCCGCCAATGTTTTGTTGGGCGCCATCACAATGGCCGGGCGACCGGTACGGGCAATCACATTGGCCATGGTGTAGGTCTTGCCAGAGCCCGTTACACCCAGCAGGGTCTGGTACATCAGACCATCATTGATGCCCTCTACCAGCTCGTTAATGGCCGTTGGTTGATCACCAGCAGGTGGAAAAGGTTGATGCAGTCGGTACGGGCTATCGGGAAAAGTCACAACCACGGCACATTATCCTTAACAAGATTCGCAACATCTGGCTGGAACTGACCCAAACGCCAGCCAGTCAACCGTCAACTGATCAACAAGTACAACGGTTGCTCCACACAGCCTCAATGTGGTGCCCATCCGGGTCGATTACAAAAGCTGCAAAATAGTCATCACCATAATCCAAACGTAAGCCTGGTGAACCATTGTCAATACCGCCATGCAGCAATGCGACGGCATGAAACTGCACGACGGCTGCTGGTGACGGTGCGGCAAAAGCCAGATGAAACCCATCTCCTGGCGCTTTGGCATTCGCACCACGCAGCTTCAAACAGAACAGGTCTCCACCACCTGACAAGCCATAGCCAATGGCATCATCGTCGGTCCATACCCGCTGGTAACCCAAGGCAGACAGCACAGCATCATAAAATGTCGTGGCACGGACCAAATCAGCCACGCCGAATGAAAGGTGATGTAGCATGTTCGCCAGTCAAAAGGTTGTAAATATTAACAGTCTACCATGCAAAGAGAAAAGTACCGTGGTACCAATCATCAACGAGACCACCTCGTCACAAAACCTGGCCAACTCCCTTCTGAACCCAGCTGACAGCACCAGTATTGCAAATACGATAGGCGATCAATACCTTCAGCCGGCCCATTGGCATGATCGTAGAGAACCAAGTCAGTGCACATTGACCTGCTCGGCAACTGGCAGTTTGACCACAAAGCTGGCACCATGTCCCAGCTTGCTATCGCAGTAAACCTCACCACGCATCATCTCGGTCAGGCGTTTCACAATCGACAAACCCAGGCCAATAGATTGTTCATCACCCGTTGGCTTGGCCGATAGCCGCGCAAACTTCTGGAATAGTCGAGGCATTTCGTGTGCTGCAATACCGGGACCTTGATCCTGAACTTCCAGCCGCATCCACTGCACATCACGTCGAGCGCGAATCTGCACCGTAGTCTGTGTTGGCGAATATTTGATGGCATTTGACAATAGGTTGTCAATAATCTGTGTGAAGGCAAGCTGGTCGACATACACACTCAAGCCCTCCTCCACCTGTACATTGATGGCAATGGCTTTTGCCTCGGCTTCTGCAGCATAAAGGTCGGCCACATGACTCACCAGTGGGCGGACAGGCAAGCTCTCCATCAATAGATGATAAGTGTCGGATTCCAGCGAGTTGATATCGAGCAGGTTGGTAATCAGATGCGACATCTTGCCGGCAATGCTTTGAATACCGCTGAGCTTTTCCAATACCTTCTCTTTTGGATAACGATCGAGATTTTCAATGGTGTGCTGGGCCAACCCCTTGATGCCATTGATCGGGCTTTGCAGATCATGGGCTGCGATACCCATGAATTCGTTCTTCTCGCGGTTCAGGTACTCCAACTGATAATTTTTATCAGACAGTGACTGATTCGCGTGTTCCAGCGCGGCAGTACGCTCTTTCACCAGATCTTCCAGGCGGGTGCGGTGATTGGCGACCGCATCAGCCATCTCATCAAACTCTTTGGCAAGTTGGCCAATTTCGTCATTACGGTCGGAATGGGTTTTCACCTCAGCATCACCCCGTGCCAGCGCCCGAATGGCAATCAACAACCCTTGGAGCGGGTTGGTCACCTGTTCACGCAACACCCAACCGACCAGAATCACTTCAATCAGCAACGCCATCAGGCCAAACACAATGACAATACTGGCCGACTCCATGGCCTTTTGCTGAATCAGCGCTTTCGGGAAGACGGTGACAAACAACCAATCTGCACCCTTGATAGACGATACCGATAGCCAGTATTTACCATCCGCACTTTCCACGAACGGGTTGCGCACCGTTGCTTGTAAGGCAGCACGATAGAAGTCGACCAACTGATTGTCTTTGCTGGCACCAATGTTGTATTTGCCGTTGACCTTTTCAATCTCCCGCATCTTATCCGGATGGGCAATCAGCATACCGGTACGGCTGACGATCATGTTGTAGGTGCCAGGCACACTGATGCGATTGGCACGCTCGATCAATTGATCGATCAGCACATCTTGCCCTGCCCCCCCTACATATTTACCCTGAACATCGATCGGGGTCACGACCGATACCATCCATTGTTTGGCGGGTGCGTCAAAATACACCCCAGTCCAGAAAGTCTTGCGCTCGGGATTGGCCTTGGGTGTCGCCCCCACTTCAGTTTCCAGATCCTCCTCGAACACTTCAACCGATCCACCCCGTGCATAGTTGGTGTCCGGAAGGAACATCACGGTGGCGTCCGACACATTGAGGTCCAGAAATGCATCGTAGAACTGATTGCGGAACGCCGGCCCCAGCTCGCTGGCCACATCGTAAGCGATCAATACCTTGCGCTTGAATTCATTGGTAAGCCTGACACGCGGCAAGACTGCCACAGTCGCCTTGTGTTCGAAGTCGTCCTTCTCCACACGCACTCGCCACAAGCCATCGGCATCCTGCTTCATCAGTTCGTGAAAACGCTTGTCCACGTCTTCATCGTTAGGCAGTTGAAAGCGGCGTACGAACTCGTCCCGCATCAACTTGGTATTGGCCTGGGCGTTCAGAAAAGGTTGGCTTTCCAACTCACTGCGAGCGGTGACATATTTTTCAAGATAAGTCAGTGCTTCGCGCTGGTAACTCAAATAGGTATAGGTATAACTGATGGCGGTGATCACGGCGGTGACCAAACCAATGCGCAGCGCCATCTGACGCATGGCCCGTGCGGACAGCGACTGAATCTTTTTTTGGCGAAGCATGGAGTGTTCCGGGAAGCGAAGTGGCGCTAGTGTGTCATAACTGATGCGGGTTTCCGAGAGGTGTACGGTCTTTTTTGGCAATCCATCCAGATGTCATCAAATGACTGAGCTAACTCACCAGCTGAAACCAACCCGTGGATACCACCGTTGATTACTCGTCTGACGCCGTATATTCCTGTCGGCCATAGCCTGCAATCCCCATGGCAGACCGGACCAGCGCATAGGATACCCAAGGAAGAATTCGCCGCCACCAGGGTACTTGTCGAATCACAGCCAGTTCGATCTGTGCCGAAGATTCCGCCAGTGATTGCATCAGGTCATGACGCAGTTCAGCCGCAAAACGGGAATCGCGCACCACCACATTGGCCTCCCGAGCCATCAATAGACTGAATGGATCAATATTGCTGGAGCCGACAGTGGCCCAGACACCGTCCACCACTGCCACCTTGGCATGCATGAAGCTGCGACGGTACTCCCAGATCTCGATCCCGTTGTCGAGAAAGCTACGATAAAGAGTACGTGTGGCGTAATGCAACAACAGGTATTCGACCCGCCCCTGTAGTAATACCACGACCCGGACACCACGGCGAGCAGCAGCAAACAGTGCACGGCGAAATGCGATACCCGGCAGGAAATAGGCATTGGCAATGACGATTTCACGTCGAGCCCGTTGAACGGCCTGCAGATAGCTCTGCTCAATGGCACGCCGGTGTCGCAGGTTGTCGCGCACGACCAATGCAGCTTCCATATCCCCCGCAATCATGGTTTCTGCCGGGTAACTTGGCACGATCAGCCAAGGCTGTTTGAATTGTGCCCAGCACACCTGCCACCACATGTGACGGACCGCATCATGGATCGATACCAATAACGGCCCCTGCACTCGCACTGCGTAGTCGTAACGAGGTGGTACCTGGTGGGGTGTATTGCGGTCGTCAATGATGTTGATGCCACCAACAAAGGCAACTCGCGCATCGATCACGGCGATCTTGCGATGCAGGCGGCGCAAGCGGCGCCGCTGCAATGCCCAGCGGGACAGTTCTGGTCGGAAAAACAATAGCTTGATACCGGCATCCAACATCCGTGCCTGCCAATCAGCTGGAAAATCGCGGGCACCGAAACCATCCAGCAGCAACTGGACCTGAACGCCGCGTCGGGCAGCCGAAATCAACGCCTCTGCCACAGGCAAGCCACTGTCATCCAGTTCAAAAATATAGGTTTCAAGATGAATGGAGTAACGGGCCGCAGCCATCTCCTGCAATAACACAGGGAAGTAGCCATCGCCGTTTTTCAGAAGCTCGATGCGATTACCGTTGTAGTAGCGCTCCATCGCCCCAGTCTATACGCGGCGCATGGTTGCCGACAACGGCGCATGGTCTGAAATGCGTGACCAGGGCTTGCCAGCATGTACCTGCGCATGTTCAATCGTGAATCCACGATAATAGATGCGATCCAGCGTCAGCACCGGCATGCGACTGGGAAAACTGCGTGCCGGCATGCCGTGCAAAGTCTCGAAGGCTTCGCGCAAATGTAGCGCTTCGGTCAACTGATCAGAGGCTTGTTGTCGCCAATCATTAAAATCGCCAGCAATGATCAATGGGGCGTGCTCAGGTACCATTTTGGCGATTCGTTCACGAAGTACCCGGATCTGTTTCTTACGATCATGCCCCAACAAATTCAGGTGTACGCAGATGGCATGGACTGTTTGCGGCCAGCAGGGCACTTCGATTTCGCAGTGCAGCAGACCACGTTTTTCGAACGGGTTGACTGAAACATCCTGATTTTCAAATTTGACAATCGGGAACCGACTGAGAATGGCATTGCCATGGTGGCCATCATCGTAAATCGCATTCTGGCCATAGGCCACACGATGCGACAATGAATCGGCAAGAAACTCGTGCTGTGGTGCACGAGGCCAGGCGACAAAGCGTTTGGCCTGCTGATCATGTGCCCCCTGCACCTCTTGCAGGAAGATGATGTCGGAGTGCAACTGTTTCAGGTGCAGCGACAGATCATGCACCGTCAACCGACGATTGAACTGTGACATGCCTTTATGGATGTTGTAGGTGGCAATACGTAATACAGCCACGGCAATCCTTTCACACCATCAGACCAAGCCGCTCCGGCAATTGACGGATAGCTGCGGCATTACTCCAGGAAAACACCTTGTCAGCAGCTTGATCCCATGGCAACCACATGAAACCGACATGCTCCCTGGGTGCCACCCTTGGGGTCAAGGTATCCGGTAACAACAGACCGAAAACATGCTCAGTATTGTGGGTGGTACCTGGCTGGTAGCGATGCCGCCAACGTTCATAGATTTCATACTCATTTTGATACTGCCAATCCGTCAACTCGAACTGTGTGGCATCAAACCCAGTTTCTTCGCCCACTTCCCGAACTGCGGTTTCAATCAGTTGCTCATCGCCTTCACGACTACCTGTCACCGACTGCCACGCCCCCTCATAATCGGCGCGCTCCAGCAATAGCACCCGGGCATCTGCTGTGTGAATCACAATCAATGTGGAAATGGGTTGCTTATAAGGCATCAGTGTGACAGTCCGAGGTCAGTATTCTTGAAATTGTAGCAAATACACTCACGCCATGATCCGGACCAAGCCCCTTGTATTAACGATCCCGCTTGGTCCGCTGTTGTACTGGCGCCTCGCATTTGCCATCACGTACACATTCCATCTGCTTTGTCCAGAATGATTTGTTGTCATTGCCACTGGCACGCTTGGGCTGTTCAACCGGTCGTGGAGGGGGTGCGGGAGCTGCCTCTGGATCGCGATCCGGGGTAGAGGCATGCTGTGGCAGTGTGCTGGATGTTTCCCCGCGGCCAGTTCTGAGTTCCTTGGGTGGCTTTTTAGTAACCTTGGTCGCACGCTCTGCGTCGGTCATCGGTCTGTCAGACTTCAACTGGGTGCCAGCGACCGCAGCCCCACCTGCCGCAGCAGCAAGCGGATCGGCTGCGGACAAGGCAGGATCGACCTCGACAGGTGGAACTGGTTCAGGCTCGGCCGCGGGAGGCGGCGTAACCAGCGTTGCTGCGCCGCCTTGTTTCCAGTTGGCTTGTGGGTTCATTGTGGCCGGTTGTGTACCAGATACCTGTGGTGTAGGTGTCGGTGGTTCGACTGGCTGCAGATGAGTACTCAGCCATAAACCAACCCCGACCGCCACCAACCCGCATACCACCAGTACCCCACCCCAAATAGCCCATGGCTTGTTGACCCCTGCCCGATGGTTTTTTCCCGAAGCCGCTGCGGGTGTCGGTGTTGTACGGGGCGTCTGCGTGTCCACCACGTTGTGGGTATGCGCTGCCAGCTCCTCTGCATCGCGTTCACGTAAGCCGTGCCGCAATGCTTCCAGCATGGCTTCCGCCGATTGGAAGCGCTGATCCGGATCCTTGGCCAAGCAGATCATGGTGAGATCGCTCAACCAGATTGGAATTTCCGGACAGATGGCCGCTGGGGCGGTCGGCGTCTCGAACAGAATCTTGTAAACAATGCTGGCAACGTTGTCGGCATTGAACGGTTCAGTTCCGGTCAACAGCTCGTACAGCACCACACCGCAAGAAAAAATGTCGGAACGACCGTCGACCCGCTTTGCCGATACCTGTTCAGGTGACATATAGCGCGGCGAACCCAGTGGGGTACCGGTTTGGGTCAGATCGCTGGTCGGCATCTGAGCTATGCCGAAATCGGTAATCTTCAGCATGCCAGTGCTGGTGAACATCAAATTGCCTGGCTTGATGTCACGGTGGACGATGTCGTTCTGATGCGCATAGGCCAAGCCTTTCAACAATTGGCGCAAAATCTTCAGCACTTTGTCGATTGGCATCTTCTTCCCCCCGTCCTGCATATCTGCCAGGGAGGGGCCATCCACAAACTCCATGGCGATGTAGGGTAGATCGTTAACCCGTTCGCATTCGTAGATGGTAATGATGTTGGGGTGATTCAACCGGGCAGCCGAACGCGCCTCCTGTTGCAGACGGGCAGCAAATTGCTCGCGCAAGGTTGGCTCAAGGTTGATGCTCATGACTTTCAGCGCAACGGGTCGGTCAAGGCGCGTGTCAATCGCCTTATATACGACGCCCATTGCGCCTTGGCCTATCTTGCTGATGATCTGATAGTGGTCAAACGAATGCATTGTGTAGAGCGCTTTTTTAGCGCCACAGTTCTCGTGCCGAGGGAAGTTGCCCTATACCTTATCTAGTGTATCCGATTTCTGCTGAATGGCTATGAAACAGCAAGTGCGAAACAGTGCGGACGGCCGTTTTACGCCGAACAACGTGCAATGCTTGCGATTAGAGTAGTCATTCAGTATCGTGCCGATCCACTTTCGATCTTCCGTATTTATGTTGTTTTGAAATTGGTTCATATCCCGAACCAAACTCATTGCATTGTGCACTCCTGATCATGGACCGGCGACACGACGCTATACCATCGCCCTTCCAGGCAGCATCAAAAAGAGAAAACCCAGACACAATAGAGGAATCATGACCAAACTCGGTAAGTCATTACTGGCAATCGCCGTAACCGGCTGTTTCTGCAACGCCCCCCAGGCCGGCAACTTCAGCCACATCTATTTTTTTGGCGACAGCCTGACTGATACCGGCGCCTATGCCGGTGGGGCAGGTGTTGCCACAGGAGCCCGTTTCACGATCAACCCAGGGTTAATCTATGCAGACCTGCTGGCTCAGCATTATGGCAAAACCGCAGTCGCCATCAATCGTGACAACCCCAATACTTCGACCAACGGCAACAACTATGCTCAAGGCGGAGCCCGATCCATAGAAAGTGATCGTACGGGCCTGTTCGGCAACATCCATGATTTACCGACACAAGTCACCCATGCCATTGCAGATATGCGTGCCCGCGGCGTCAACGGCATGGATCCCAACTCACTCTATGTAGTGTACACGGGAGGTAACGACGTTCCGGTGGCGCTGCAAAAAGCCGCAGCCAGCCAAGCAGATGCCGCGGCAGAAATTCAAGCATCGGCGACCAGCCTGGTAACGCAAGTAGTTACGCTCAACAAGCTGGGCGCCAAGAGCATCGTGGTCCCGAATCTGCCCAATTTTGCCAACGTACCCGGCGTGGCTTATGGCGTCATTGACGGCATTCTCGCCAACCCCGCTGTCCAAGGCGGTATCACCACCGTAGTCATGGCCCAGGTCGATGCCCAGATTAATGCAGGCAACCTGCCCCCAGCCAATCGGGCAGCAGCCATCGCAGCGGGTGTATCCAGTGCAACCAGCAATGTTCGCACATCCGTACTGGGTGCCATGTTTGCTCAATACAGGGCAAGCGACAATCCTAGCACCGCGCGTACCAATGCAGCAGCCGCAGCACAGGCCGCCTTTCTGGCAGCAGGCATTCCTTTGCCGGATGGCACTGTGGCCATGGCTATCACGACCGCAACGGCTGGCGGCAAAACACTCAGCGAAGGCTTCAATCTGGCCGTCAGCGCCGGCCTGCTATCGCAAGGGGTCAATGTCATCCCCGCCGATATCTTTCACTTGGTCGATGAAGTCGTCGCGGATTCCAAATCCTATGGCATCGACAACGTCACGGGCGCCGCATGCTCAAATATGCTGGTCAATTCAATCCAGTGTGCCAATACCACTCCAGATACTGACCTGAGCAAAGTCTATCTGTTTGCAGACGATCGCCACCCGACACCACAGATGCATGCGCTGATTGCCGACTATGTCTTGTCGATTCTGGAAGCCAGCCGGGCCGTAGCACCACTGGCCGACCTGCAGCTGACCAACGGCCGGACGCAAGAAGTCATGATCGAGAATCATCTCCGCGCCTTAGCTGGCACACGTCAAGCCGCCAGTGGTTATCGGGTGTTTGTCGATGGCGCCTCCACCCGTGCCGACCAAACCGCCCGCGATACCCTGCCCAGCTACGATGGCAAAGACAAGCTCAGTGCAACGGTGGGCTTTGATGTACTTGCTGCGGATAACATCAGTATTGGTTTCGCGGTCTCGCGTAATGAGCAATCTGGCAGAGTGAGCAACAACGGCAATGTCAAAAGTCGGGAAACGGCATTCAGCGTGTTTGGTCAGGCAGATATCGACGCCTGGTATGTCAATTGGCTGGGAAGTGTCGGCAATACCCACTTCGATCATATCGAACGTGTCATCCAGCTTGGGGTTGCTACGCGCATCGAAAACGGTACGGCCAAGGCAGATCGGACACAACTGAAAATCGGTACCGGTTTCCGAATCCCACTGGGGCCTTTCACATTGATCCCCAAGGGCGGCATCGCCTATCAGAACGTAGGGGTGGCTGCTTATCAGGAAGATAGTGGCCGCTCCACAGCCATGACTTTCAGCAACCAGAAGGTCAAATCAGTGGTTGGGAGTCTTGGTGTAGCAGTAGAGGGCAAAATTGCTTTGAGTTTCGGTGCAGTACGTCCCTACCTGGATCTGGCTGGCAAACATGAATTCAAAGGCGGAGACCGCAACTTGACCGTTGGATTGATCAACATGCCCGGTAGTTTTGTCGTCCCGATTGTACGCCAGGATGACAGCTATGGCATGGTTGGTGCCGGCGTGAACATCGATATCAGTAAAGCCACCACGATAGGTGCGAACTACCATCAGGTCGTTGGCATGTCAGATAACAAGGAACGTACTGCTGGACTCAGCTTTCTGACCCGTTTCTAACCATCCGCCCCAACGGATAATGTGGTCATGACAAGCGTGGCCGTTTTTGGATGATATCGAAGCGAACACAGGGATTGGTGGTCGTGTAGAATAAGGCGCTTTCCATGCTCAACCCTTCCCGCCGATGACGGCCGCCATTCGCATTCAACAGATCAGCAAGCGTTATCAAACCTTGCAAGCGCTCGACCAAGTCAGCCTGGACATTCATCAGGGCGAATTTTTTGCACTACTAGGCCCCAACGGCGCTGGCAAAACGACATTGATCACCATCATGGCCGGTTTGACCCGTGCTGACACCGGCAGCATCGAGGTGATGGGCCACAACGTTGTTACCGATTACCGAAACGCCCGCCGCAATCTAGGTATCGTACCGCAAGAGCTGGTGTTCGATCCGTTCTTCACTGTCCGCGAAACTTTGCGTATCCAGTCCGGCTATTTTGGCCTGAAAAAGAATGATGACTGGATTGACGAAATCATGACCAATCTGGATCTGATGAACAAGGCAGAGGTCAACATGCGGGCGCTGTCCGGCGGTATGAAGCGACGAGTGCTGGTTGCCCAGGCCTTGGTACATCGCCCGCCAGTCATCGTACTGGATGAACCGACTGCTGGTGTTGATGTTGAACTGCGCCAAAGCCTGTGGGAATTTATCAAGAAGTTGAACCAGGCCGGCCACACCATTGTCTTGACTACCCATTATCTGGAAGAAGCCGAAACCTTGTGCAATCGTATTGCCATGCTCAAGCAGGGCCGCATCATCGCACTGGATGACAAGACCAATTTCCTGAATGGTCATGCTACCCATCAAGTAAGGGTAAAGGTGTTTCCCGATGTGCTGCCAGCCAGCCTGCAGCCGTTGTTGGCAGGGCAGGAAGAAGGCTACTACCGGCTCAAATTGCCAGCACTGGACCAGCTGGAAATGGTCTTGATGACGCTTCGTGAAGCGGGTGTCAACGTAAAAGACATCGCCCTTGAACAACCCAGCCTGGAAGATGTGTTTGTCCAGGTGATGCACAAACCCTGACACGTGAACATGACCGGTTTTTCAACGCTGCTATACAAGGAAGTGCTCCGATTCTGGAAAGTCAGCCTACAGACAATCCTGGCGCCAGTCGTTACGGCATTGCTGTATCTGATGATCTTCTCGCATGCTATCGGCAGCCATGTCGTGGTGTATCAGAACATTCAGTATGTTCACTTCCTGATTCCCGGGCTGGTCATGATGTCGATGCTGCAGAACGCATTTGCCAACAGCTCCTCCAGCCTGATCCAGTCCAAGATCACCGGCAATATCGTGTTCATTCTACTGCCGCCCCTGACACATATTGAATTTTTTGGCGCCTATGTCATCGCGTCGGTTGTACGTGGCATTGCAGTAGGCCTGGGTGTATTTGCCGTGACCTGGTGGTTTGTCCCGCCAGCACTGCCCCACCCGATCTGGGCACTGGTGTTCTCAATACTGGGTTGTGCCATGCTGGGCACGCTGGGGCTCATCGCTGGCATCTGGGCGGAGAAATTCGATCAGCTTGCCGGATTCCAGAACTTTCTGATCATGCCGCTCACCTTTCTGGCGGGCGTGTTCTATTCGATCCATTCGCTGCCAGATTTTTGGCAGAAAGTCTCTCATTTCAATCCATTTTTTTATATGATCGATGGGTTCCGCTTCGGTTTTCTAGGTGCATCTGACGTGCCACCAGTGCACAGCCTGCTCGTGATAGGCGGCTGTACACTAGCGTTGACGCTGTTCACGCTGTACCTGCTGAAAACTGGTTACAAGCTGAGACATTGATCACCTTACCGGCCCATTTTTTGATACAGAGCCAACATGGTCACTCCCGAACAAATCAAGCAATACATCACCGCCAACCTGCCCTGTGACATCCTTGAAGTCCAGGGCGATGGCCACCACTTCGAAGCGCTGATCGTCAGCCCCGAATTTACAGGCAAGAACCGCGTCCAGCAGCATCAGCGTGTTTACCTGGCACTCGGTGATCGCATGCGCGAGGAAATTCACGCGCTTTCCATGAAAACCTACAGCCCGGAACAATGGGCTGCCGCACAAGGCTGATATCACATGGATAAGCTGAAAATTACAGGCGGTACGCCGCTGAATGGTGAAATCGTTATTTCCGGCGCCAAGAATGCTGCACTGCCGATTCTGTGCGCTGGCCTACTGACAGCCGATACGCTACGCCTCACCAACGTTCCGCAACTGCGAGATGTTTTGACCACCCAAAAGCTGTTGCAGCAAATGGGTGTACGGGTGATGACCGACAACGTGCACGAGTTCGAGATCACCGCCAACCAGGTAGACAATCTGGTGGCATCGTATGAACTGGTGAAAACCATGCGCGCCTCCATCCTGGTGCTGGGTCCGATGTTGGCGCGATTCGGCGAAGCCACTGTCAGCTTGCCGGGAGGCTGCGCCATTGGTTCCCGTCCGGTGGATCAGCACATCAAGGGTCTTGAAGCCATGGGCGCCGAGATCAAGATCGAGCACGGTTACATCAAAGCTCGTGCCAGCCGCCTGAAGGGGGCGCGTATCGTAACCGATATGGTCACCGTCACCGGTACTGAGAACCTGATGATGGCTGCGGCATTGGCAGAGGGTGTCACCACCATTGAAAACGCTGCTCGCGAGCCTGAAGTCGTAGATCTGGCAGAATGTCTGACGGCCATGGGCGCCAAGATTTATGGTGCAGGTAGCGATACCATCACCGTTGAAGGGGTAGATCGCCTTCATGGCGGTGCCCATCGCGTCATGCCAGACCGTATTGAAACCGGCACTTTTCTGGTGGCCGCAGCAGCCAGCCGCAGTCATCTGGTCATGCGCAATACCCGTGCCGACATTCTGGATTCAGTCTTGGACAAACTCAAGGAAGCGGGCGCCCATATCGAAGCTGGCAAGGACTGGATCAGCCTGGACATGAAACGCCGTCCGACCGCCGTCAATATCCGCACACTGCCCTACCCCGCTTTCCCGACTGATATGCAGGCACAATTCATGATCCTGAATACAATTGCTGAAGGCACTGGAGTGATTACCGAGACCATCTTCGAAAACCGCTTCATGCATGCGCCAGAGCTTAGCCGTATGGGCGCCAGCATTGAAACCAGTGGCAATACGGCCATCACCCGCGGCGTGGCGAAACTCTCGGCGGCGACCGTCATGGCCACCGACTTGCGTGCATCGGCCAGTTTGGTCATTGCCGGTCTGATTGCAGAAGGAGACACAACGGTGGACCGCATTTACCATCTGGATCGCGGATACGAACATATCGAACGTAAGTTGTCCGGCGTTGGGGCACAAATTGAGCGTATCAGTTGATCACCGATCAGCTCCCCATCATACAAAACGCCGCATCGATTGCGGCGTTTTGCGTTTACCACGATGACCGCCGATCAACTGACCGTGCAAATACGCCCGTAGTATTTACCGGCTTGCCCTGTCCCGATGAAATTCCCCATTGCTTGCAGATACCCTTTCGCCTTCTTGTACGGACCAGTGCCATCCACAATCACAGACTGTGTCGAAGTACCATAAACCATGGATGCCCCAACCTCAGCGCTGATGATATTGCCCAACGGGGTCTTGATGATGGTGCGAGACGTAAACAGGCGACGTGTCTGTGGAATTGTTCCGCCAGGCAGTGGTGGTACAGCTTTTTCATTGATAATTGCCGGGGTCAATAACTGTCCTTGATTGGAACCAAAGGCAGTCTCGGCGGTCAAGCCGGTAAAACCAGTCCCGATACCAGACAGTGTCGTTTTGTAGCAAGAGTTTGGCACACGCGGTCCAAGATAAGCATTACCTGGATACTCCGTCACAATCTTGCACGTCGCATCCAGATCCAGCTTGATCGTACCTGTGATATCCCGACACATTTCAGCAGCTTGCACCGATACGCCCAAGCCTGACAGCAATACAATACCAAGCAGCTTCATCTTCATGATTTTCCTCAGAGATAATTTGATTGGGATCGACTTACACTCTCATAACCACTTCCAAAACCCGATCCATGCTAATCCCAAAAAAAGCCCAACCTCAAGCAATTTTTCCCAATAAAATAAATAAGATAACATTCGTAAAAACAGGAAATTCCAATTTATTGAAATTCATAACCAGAGATACACAACACCCACACTATAAAATCAGATGACATGTTCAAGACAACGTGAATGTTTCCGCACCTGCACAACTTCTGATATCTCCCCCATGCGATTTTCCGGCACACTTCAAACTTGCCCTATTCCTGCTCCCACATTGCACCGCTTGCTCCCCTTTTCCGAATTGACATCGCACAAATTGCCTTTCTTGGCGCAACATTTTTCACAAAATGGGATACAATCGGGGTGAAATCTTTCTCCTAGACCCGATTTTCCGTGAGCACAATCACTATTGCCTTATCCAAAGGCCGCATTTTTGATGAAACCCTGCCAATGCTCGAAGCTGCAGGTATCGTTCCGTCCGAAAACCCGGAAACCTCGCGTAAGCTGATCATTGGTACCAATCGTGACGATGTACGGTTGATCATTGTCCGAGCGACCGATGTGCCAACCTATGTGCAACATGGCGCGGCCGATTTGGGCGTGGCCGGCAAGGATGTGCTTCTGGAACATGGAGGGGCCAATCTTTATCAACCATTGGATCTGGAAATTGCCCAATGCCGGTTGATGGTGGCAACCCGTGCAGATTTCGATTACGCCGCCGCTGTAGGGCGCGGTGCTCGCTTACGCGTAGCCACTAAATATGTGAACTCCGCTCGCGAACATTTTGCAGCCAAAGGTGTGCACATTGATCTGATCAAACTTTACGGCTCAATGGAGTTGGCACCGCTGGTCGGCTTGTCCGATGTGATTGTCGATCTGGTCAGCACTGGCGGCACCTTGAAAGCCAATAATCTGGTTGCCGTTGAACACATTCTGGATGTCAGCTCTCGCTTGGTCGTCAATCAAGCAGCCTATAAACTCAAGCGCAACAAGCTGGCGCCGATCTTCGATGCGTTCAAACACGCCATGCACCACCATCACGCCCATTAACACCCGGTCTTGAGCAGGCGTGCGCGGCCCTGTTCGGGACCGCAAAACGGCAATTTTCCAAGCTAAAATGCCGCGCGAACGATACAATATTGCGTCGCACTGAACCGAACATCATGGCTACTATCCGCCGTCTCGACTCCAGTACCCCCGGCTTTCGCGCTGAGCTAAGCCAGTTGCTTGCCTTTGAAACTGCACAAGACCTGAAGGTCGATGCGGCAGTCCAGGCAATTCTTTCCGATGTCAAAACCCGTGGCGATGAAGCAGTGCTGGAATGTACCCGCCGCTTTGACCGCATCCAGGCCCATTCCATGGCAGAACTGGAAATGTCGCGCACCACGTTACAAGCGGCCTATGAGCAATTACCGGATCGCGAGAAGCAAGCGCTGACAGCCGCCGCAGAACGGATTCGCCGTTATCACGAGCACCAGAAGCAGACATCCTGGCAATATCAGGAAGCAGATGGCACCGTCCTAGGTCAGCAAGTCACACCGCTGGATCGCGTAGGCATCTATGTCCCAGGCGGCAAAGCAGCGTATCCGTCATCCGTGCTGATGAACGCCATGCCGGCGCAGGTGGCAGGTGTAGGTGAAATCATCATGGTGTCCCCTGCCCGAGCTGGTGACGAGCAACAATTGGTGCTCGCTGCCGCGTATCTGGCTGGCGTACATCGCGTCATCACGATTGGCGGTGCGCAAGCTGTCGCCGCGCTGGCTTATGGCACGGCAACCATTCCGCAAGTGGACAAGATTGTCGGCCCAGGCAATGCCTATGTAGCAGCCGCCAAGCGCCATGTTTTTGGTGTGGTGGGTATCGATATGGTGGCCGGCCCATCGGAAATCCTGGTCATCTGCGATGGTCAAACTGATCCAGACTGGATTGCGATGGATCTGTTCAGCCAAGCAGAGCATGACGAAATTGCCCAGGCTATCCTGCTCTGCCCGGATGATGCATTCATCGACCGTGTTACAACCAGCATCAACAAGCTGTTACCCACCATGCCCCGCCAGGACATCATTACCGCATCACTGACTGGGCGTGGTGCCTTGATCAAAGTCGCCAATCTGGATGAAGCCTGTGATATCGCCAATTGGATTGCACCGGAACACCTGGAATTGTCCGTCGCCGACGCCCCCTCCATGGCCAACAAGATCCGTCATGCAGGCGCCATTTTCATGGGCCGTTACACATCAGAATCGCTGGGTGATTACTGTGCCGGTCCCAACCATGTGTTACCCACATCCCGTACCGCGCGATTTGCCAGCCCACTGGGCGTTTATGATTTCCAGAAACGTTCCAGCTTGATCATGGTATCGCCTGACGGCGCCAACACATTGGGGCGCATCGCGTCTGTGCTGGCACATGGCGAAGGCTTGCAAGGCCATGCCCGGGCAGCAGAATTTCGCCTGAAGGCAGACTGAACCAGACAACGGTAGCGTGCCCGATGTGGAATCGCTACCGACCGATTCAACCTGTAATTTGACAATTGCCATGACCACGCCTCAACAACTGATCCGCCCTGAAATCCTGGCCATGTCCGCCTATCATGTGCCGCCCGCCAGCAACATGATCAAGCTGGATGCGATGGAAAATCCTTACCCGTTGCCTGCGGCCTTACGACATCAACTTGGCCAGGGGTTGGGCGAAGTGGCGATCAATCGTTATCCGGATGCAGGTTATGGTGAGCTGAAACGCCGCCTTCGCGATGCTTTTGCCATTCCAGAGGATGCTGGCTTGATGCTGGGCAATGGTTCTGACGAGCTGATCCAGATATTGGCAATGGGGCTGGCCCGTCCGGGCACCAAGCTGATGAGCCTGGAGCCAAGCTTTGTCATGTACCGCATGATTGCAACGTTTTGTCAGATGCAGTATGTCGGCGTTGCCTTGAATGACGATTTCACGCTGAATCTGAATGCCACATTGGCGGCGATTGAGCGCGAACAGCCTGCATTGATATTCATTGCCTATCCCAACAACCCGACAGGCAATCACTTTCCAGCAGAACAGATTGCGCAGATCATCCGTGCAGCCAAAGGATTGGTTGTGGTGGATGAAGCCTATGAAGCATTTGCGCAGGACAGCTTCCTGCCGCGACTGCATGAATTCCCCAATCTGCTGATCCTGAGAACCTTGTCCAAAGTAGGGCTGGCCGGGCTACGGCTGGGTTATATGGTAGGCGCTACGGCTTGGATCAACGAATTCGAGAAATTGCGGCCACCTTATAACATCAACGTGTTGACGCAATATGCTGCCGAAATGGTATTGACCCATATCGATGAGTTGCATGCTCAAACCCGGCTGATCCGTGACGAAAGAGCAGTGTTGTCAGCTCAGTTGTCGACCTTGCCGCAATTGAGCCAATATCCGTCGGACGCAAATTTCATCCTGGTGCGCGTACCGGATGCCCCTGCCACCCATACCGCCTTGAAAGTAGACGGCATTCTGGTCAAGAACCTGCACGGCAGCCATTCGTTGCTGCAGAATTGTCTGCGATTGACTGTCGGCACACCGGCCGAAAATCGCTTGTTGTTTGATGCACTTAAATCCGCTCTAATGGCGGTGGATGCTTAATCATGTCTATTACTGCAATGCGCGAAGCCGCCGTTACCCGAAATACACTGGAAACCCAGATCACCGTCAAACTCAATCTGGATGGCACCGGCTTGTCCAGATTCGAAACCGGGTTACCCTTCCTGGATCACATGATGGATCAGATTGCCCGTCACGGCTTGATTGATCTGGATATTGTCGCACATGGTGACCTGCATATCGACGGCCACCATACTGCCGAAGATATCGGCATCACCCTGGGCCAAGCCTTTGCCAAGGCATTGGGCGACAAAAAAGGCATACGCCGGTATGGCCATGCCTACGTACCGCTGGATGAAGCCTTGTCACGGGTGGTGATCGACCTTTCCGGTCGGCCGGGATTGGAATTCCATGTCGAATTCACCCGTGCCATGATCGGCCAGTTCGATGTCGACCTGTTCCACGAATTCTTCCAGGGTTTCGTCAACCATGCCGGTGTTACATTACATATCGACAATCTGCGCGGCCATAACTCGCATCATCAAGCCGAAACTGTATTCAAAGCCTTTGGTCGAGCACTACGCATGGCTGCGGAGACCGACCCACGCATGGTCGGCATCATGCCATCGACAAAAGGCACTCTCTAGGTCTATAACACCGATAACAAGATGAAACAGACAATCGCAGTCATTGATTATGGAATGGGCAATGTGCGCTCGGTCACCAAAGCACTGGAGCATGTAGCGCCCGAGGCACAGGTGCTATTGACCAGTGATACCCAACAAATTGAACAGGCGGACAAGGTGGTGTTTCCCGGGCAAGGCGCCATGCGCGACTGCATGGCCGAGCTGACCGCACGCGGCCTACGTGCTGCCGTCAGCCAAGCAGCCGCTACCCGCCCCTTCCTGGGTATATGTATCGGCGAACAAATGCTGTTTGAACATAGTGAAGAATTCGACACCCCAGGACTGGGTATTTTGCCAGGTACAGTGACACGCTTTCCACAAGACAAAATGATGGATGCGCGAGGCAACCGGTTGAAAGTTCCACACATGGGCTGGAACGAAGTATGGCAAAACCGCCCGCATCCGCTTTGGCATGGCATCGACAATGGTGCCCGCTTCTATTTCGTCCATAGCTATCACGTGACCACGACTGGCACCGAACTGATCACGGGGGAAAGCGATTACCCCTATCGCTTCACCTGCGCCGTAGGTCGTGCCAATCTGTTTGCAACTCAGTTCCATCCGGAAAAAAGCCATACAGCCGGGCTGCGCCTGCTCAGCAACTTTGTTGCCTGGAACGGCCAAGCCTGATGCCTGATCCCTTAACCTTTATCTGAACCGCACTTTTCATCATGTTGCTCATCCCTGCAATCGACCTCAAAGACGGACAATGCGTACGCCTTCGCCAAGGCGAAATGGAGGATGCCACAGTGTTCTCCGAAAATCCGGCCGCCATGGCCGAGCATTGGCTGAATCACGGTGCGCGACGCCTGCATCTGGTAGACCTGAATGGCGCCTTTGCCGGCAAGCCGAAAAATCTTGAAGCCATCAAAGAGATCATGTCTGTCGTCAATGGCGAAATCCCAGTACAACTGGGTGGCGGCATTCGCGATCTGGAGACTATCGAGAAATACCTCGATATCGGCCTGTCCTATGTCATCATCGGCACAGCGGCCGTGAAACGTCCTGGTTTTCTGCACGAGGCCTGCGATGCCTTCCCTGGCCATGTCATCGTCGGCCTGGATGCCAAAGATGGCAAAGTGGCCGTGGATGGCTGGTCAAAAATCACCGGTCACGATGTCGTTGATCTGGCCAAGCGCTTTGAAGATTACGGTGTAGAAGCTGTCATTTATACCGATATTGGCCGTGATGGCATGCTTAACGGTGTCAACATTGAGGCAACCGTCAAACTGGCTCAGCACTTGCATGTGCCAGTCATCGCAAGTGGTGGAATCACCGATCTGGAAGACGTCAAACGCCTGTGTGATGTGGAAGATGAAGGCATTATGGGTGCCATCACTGGCCGTGCCATCTATGAAGGCACACTTAGTTTCAGTGATGCCCAAAACCTGGCCGACGACCTGCGCCCTTAACCATGCCACATCAATCGACACAACGCTTCTCGAATCGGGTAGGCGATTACAGCCGTGCACGCCCCGATTACCCAACTGCGGTATTCGACTGGCTGCATGATCTGGGTGCCCTGTCTGACAACAGTCAGGTAGCCGACATGGGTTCTGGCACGGGTATTTCCACGCTCCCCTTGCTGACCCACGCCGCTAAGGTATATGCAGTGGAGCCGAACGACGCCATGCGACAATCGGCGGAAACCAATCTTGCGGGACATATCGGATTTATCAGCATCAACGGCACAGCCGAAGCCACTACACTGCCTGATCAGTGCGTGGATCTGATCGTTGCAGGCCAGGCTTTTCATTGGTTTGACCCAGCCCCTACTCGCCAGGAATGGCAACGTATTCTCAAACCCACCGGTCAAGTGGTGTTGATGTGGAACGATCGCGATATCCACAGTACGGCCTTCCTGCTCGGGTATGAGGCCATGTTGCAAACCCACGGCACCGACTATCGCGAGGTTAATCACACTCAAATTGATGAACAGCGAGTCGCACAGTTCTACGGTCACCCGCCACGATGCCAGCGTTTCCCGAACAAACAAGTGTTCGATCTGGATGGCATGCTGGCTCGGTTGCGTTCCAGCTCGTACACGCCAGCCCCCGATCAACTTGGCTTTGCGCCAATGATGGATGCAGCACGTGCCCTGTTCGAGCAACATGAGCAACACGGACAGATCGAATTCCTATATCAAACCGTGGTCTATTGCGGATCATTGTGTTCCAACTGACAAACAGACATCGATGTCCCTAGCCAAACGCATTATTCCCTGTCTTGACGTGACTGCCGGCCGTGTTGTGAAAGGCGTCAATTTTGTCGGCCTGCAAGATGCCGGAGACCCGGTCGAAATTGCCAAGCGCTATGACGACCAAGGTGCCGACGAACTGACTTTTCTGGACATTACCGCCAGCTCCGATGAGCGAGATCTCATCCTGCACATCATTGAGGCCGTCGCTGCGCAGGTGTTCATTCCGCTCACAGTAGGTGGCGGCGTGCGCCAAGTAGAAGATATCCGCCGTTTGCTGAATGCTGGGGCGGACAAGGTGTCAATCAATACGTCGGCAGTCACCAACCCACAATTGGTGGCCGATGCCGCAGGCCGCTTCGGCTCGCAGTGCATTGTGGTTGCGATAGATGCCAAGGATGTTGGCACAGCAGAGGCGCCACATTGGGAAGTTTTCACCCATGGCGGCCGCAAAACGACCGGCTTGGAAGTAGTCACTTGGGCGAAAAAAATGCAAGCACTGGGTGCCGGTGAAATCCTACTGACCAGTATGGATCGAGACGGCACCAAGCAAGGTTTCAATCTTCCGCTAACCCGCGCCGTATCAGACGCAGTGGACATTCCGGTGATTGCTTCCGGTGGGGTGGGCAACCTGCAACATCTTGCTGATGGTATTCTGTTAGGCCACGCCGATGCCGTGCTGGCAGCGAGTATTTTCCATTATGGCGAATATACTGTGCAGCAGGCCAAGGTTTTCATGCGTCAACAAGGTATTGAGGTGAGACTGTGAGCTGGCTCAACGAAATCCGCTGGAACCGCGACGGACTGATCCCTGTCATCGCGCAGGACTGGAAAACCGGACGTGTGTTGATGTTTGCCTACGCCAACCGTACCGCCCTGGCATTGTCTGCAGAGAAGGGTACTGCCCACTACTGGTCGCGCAGCCGTAACAAACTGTGGCATAAAGGTGAAGAGTCCGGCCACTATCAGCGTATCCATGAAATCCGTATGGATTGTGATGAAGACGTGGTTATCTACCTGATCGAACAGCAAGGTGGTATTGCCTGCCATACTGGCCGTGAAAGCTGCTTCTATCGCAAGTTGCAGGATGGCGAGTGGGTCGTGACCGACGACGTACTCAAAGATCCCAAGTACATCTATCGCCCACATTCGTGAAAACAACCCTGTCATGCCATTACAGCTGCCGGCACGCTGCGTGACAGTTGTTTTACACTTTTTTAACATTCCGCGCTTACAATAGCGCTTTCGCCATCAAACGGGCTCCCACATGATCAGCGCCGAAGTATTGCACCGACTGGCCCAGACACTTGAAACCCGCAAGCAGGCCGACCCGGATTCGTCCTACGTTGCCAAACTGTTTCATAACGGACAGGATGCCATACTGAAAAAGATTGGCGAAGAAGCCACCGAGACAGTCATGGCTTCAAAGGACAATGATCGACTGCATTTAGTGCGGGAAGTGGCTGACCTGTGGTTCCACAGTATGGTGCTGCTTTCCTGGCATGGCTTGGGCCCGGATGACGTACTAGCTGAATTACACCGTCGCGAAGGCATTTCCGGCGTTGATGAAAAAGCAGCACGACCCAAAGACTGACAAGGACCAGACATGAGCGATTGCATCTTCTGCAAGATCGTACAAGGTAGCATCCCTGCCAAAAAATTATATGAAGACGATGATGTAGTAGCCTTCCACGACATCAACCCCATTGCGCCCGTACATTTTTTACTGATCCCGAAACAGCATGTGGATTCGCTGGTCGAATGTACTGAGGAACACGATGCCGTGCTGGGTAAAATGCTGCGCCTGGCGCCCAAACTTGCCCACGAGCAAGGCCTGACAACCGGTTTCCGGACGGCCATCAACACGGGTAAGGGCGGTGGTCAAATTGTGTTTCACCTGCATGTGCATGTATTTGGCGGCGCCGGTGGCAAACTGAGCGACGTTCTGGAAAAACTGAATCACGGCTGAGTTGCATCCATTGCAACTGCCTGTATCTCTGAAGGAGTCAATCATGGGTTCATTGAGCATTTGGCACTGGCTGGTCGTTCTACTGATCGTGGTCATGGTCTTTGGCACGAAAAAGCTGCGTAATGCCGGGGGCGATCTGGGTGCCGCCGTCAAAAACTTCAAAGATGGCATGAGCGGTGGCAACGACAAAACCGACGAGCAGAAAAAAGACACCGGCCGCATTATTGATGCTGACAGCGAAAAACGCTGATCCGTGAGAGCTGCCTCATCCACTCGATGATTGACAATAGGTCGCCGCACCGATCCTCTCACTCATCATCTGGTCGGAACTAACGAAGCAACAAAATCAGCATTCAGCATGAGATACGACCGATCTCATGCTGATTGATAATAGATTGACGAGCAGGCTCATGATTTCAATCCAGCCTATCGTTCTTACGTTGGCCCGCAGTCAATCCATCCTGAGTACAGGGTGTGATTTATCCGTCGAAAAAATCAATATCGGGAGTCATCTTGTTTGACGTCAGTTTTGGCGAAATGGTCACCATTGGCGTGGTCGCACTGGTTGTGATCGGGCCAGAACGACTCCCTAAAGTGGCACGTACCCTTGGCCACTTGGTCGGCAGGGCACAACGCTACGTGGCACAGGTTAAAGCAGATGTATCACGTGAGATGGAGCTGGATGAACTGCGCAAGGTGCAGACCGAATTCACCCAAGCGGCGCAGCAGTTCGAGCAAACCATTCACAGCCAAGTGCAAAATGTACACCAAGGCGCCGACAGCTTGCATACCGATGCTGGTCAGTTCTCCCAGCAATTACGCGATAACATTCTAGGTTCACCCAGCCCTGCGCCCGAGCTGATGACCCCAGTCGACGATTACAACTACGACCTATTCTCCCAACCTGATCAACCGGCCTCAGCCTCAATATCGGCAATGGATCAGGATGAGCTGGCTTTTCGCGCGGCACAACTGGATCTATTCGCTGACATGCCCGGGCATGCACCCGCTCCGCCTGTGGTGGCAGTTGCCCGGACCACCAACTAACCTGACCCTTGGCGCCCTACCTTGCCATGAACGAAGAAGTCCAATCCTTTGTATCGCACCTGGTTGAACTCAGAAACCGCCTGCTACGAATCTTTGCCGGCATCATCATTGTCTTCATCGCCTTGTTCCACTGGTCTGACCAGATTTATGCCCTGCTGGCAATGCCAATGCTGAAATCATTGCCAGTGGGTGGCCAGATGATCGCCACTGATGTCACCACGCCCTTTTTTGTACCGATGAAGGTCACGTTGATGAGCGCTTTTTTGATCAGCTTGCCCAACACCTTGTATCAGATCTGGGCATTCGTTGCCCCTGGCCTTTATGATCACGAAAAACGCATGGTGCTGCCGTTGGTGGTTGCCAGTACGCTCCTTTTCCTTGTCGGCATGGCCTTTGCCTATTTCTTGGTTTTCCCGGTTGTCTTCCACTTCATGAACTCAGTCGCCCCGGAAGGCGTGGCGGTGATGACCGACATCAGCAAATATTTGGACTTTGTGCTGGGTATGTTCCTTGCGTTTGGCGTCACCTTCGAAGTACCCATTGCAGTGATTCTGCTGGTTCAGTTTGGCATTATCAGTGTCGAGAAACTGCGGGAAGCCCGATCCTATGTCATCGTCGGCGCCTTTGTCATTGCGGCTATCGTGACCCCGCCGGATGTACTGTCGCAGATCATGCTGGCTGTGCCGTTATGGCTGCTGTACGAAGTGGGGGTGATTGTGGCAGGGATGATGGTCAAGCAACGTAGCATTGCCTGAAATGTGTACCCAACTTGTGCGGTGATTGAACATTTAAAACAGGCAAGTGAAGGAGAGTTTCGGTATGTCCTGGTCACCTGACCTCTATAACAAAGCCTGGCAATTCACCAGTCAACACCATGCTGGGCAGAAATATGGTGGCCGCATCCCCGGTGAATAGATTGAATACATCAACCATATCGGCAGCGTTGCCATGGAGGTCATGTGGGCCGTGTCAGGTACGCAAGATGCAGATGCCAATCCAGCAATCCAATATGCGTTACTGCACGATACCTTGGAAAGTGCCCAGACAACGTTCGGTCAATTAACTGTCGAGTCTGGTGAAGCAGTTGCCTGCGGTGTACAAGCCTTAAGCAAAAATCCCAGCCTGCCAACCAAGGCCGAGCAAATGAATGACAGCCTGACACGAATTCTGCAGCAACCAACAGAAATCGCGATGGTGAAAATGGCTGACCGCATCACCAATCTCTATCACCCTCCGTTTTACTGGGACAAAGCCAAAATTGCCGCGTACCAGCTGGAAGCACGGTACATCCATGATCGTCTGCACCATGCCAATCCCATCCTGACAACACGACTAGCTGATCATGTTGTGCGCTACCGCCAACTCTGCAAAACGGCTTAACACGCACCCATTCCTCCTCTCCTCGCAGTCCTTTTATACATCGCGTGTGGCATAATCTGGCAGCATCCAGACATGTTTGATTCAGGTTAAGCGCTGCTTGTAAATCACCTATGCTGCTGTTAGCCACACTCAATACAAATGGGCTTACCTCAGGGCGGGATCGAACTTGCCAATGGCATCCTAAACTATGGCTTTCGCATGTCTAGCATGTGGGCTTTTGTGTAGGGCAAGCGTACTTTCATCAGTGAAAGTACGCTTTTAGC